>JAQTOJ010000187.1 GCA_028713395.1 Dehalococcoidales bacterium
GGTTCGCTGGTGGCCTGCATGGCGGTGTTGGCGATCTGACCGTTAACCTTACCACCGCCGTCATGGGACGCGACTATATAGACGCCGTAGCTGAGTTTGAATAATGCCGCTGGATTCATGTGTACTCCTCTTTATATTAAACCTTGTTCACTATCCTTAAAATGGGACTGTCTACATCAAGTCCTTTTCACTATCTTTAATGGCGCGTTTCAGTTCCTCGTTGAGCATTTGCGGCAAGCCCTCGATGTCCACTCGCAGGAAACCGCGCACGATGGTAGCGGTGGCTTCTTCGCGGGTGAGACCGCGCGCCATCAGGTATTCCACCTCTTCTTCGGCGATTTTGCCGACGGCGGCTTCATGGTACAGATCAATGCCGGGTAGTGTGCCTTTGAGTTCGGGAATGGCGTGAATGGCGCCTTTGTTTTCCAGTAAAAGGCCGCGGCATTCGAGATGCCCTTTTACCTCCGGCGCGTTGCCTTCAATATACCCGCGCGCGGTGATATACCCACCGGTAGTGATCGCCCGGGAGATGATCTCCGTGCGGCTGCCTTTCCCGTTGAGATATACCCGCGAACCTACGTCCATATTAGAGCCGGGCGTGGAAACGAGGACGCTGTTGAAACGGGCGGTGGCGTTTTCACCGTTGCAGCGGGCGATGGGGTTCATCTGGATGGTTTTCACGGGTTTCATCAGCACATAGTTGCTGAGAAACAAGCCGTTGTCTTCGATAATGGCGGCGGTACGGGGGCGCACGGCAAATTCAGGATTCCATCCGTGAATCATGGTAAAGGTGATCTTGGCGCCTTTTTTGATATAAAACTCGGAGACCCCCAGGTGCATGCCGGGTTCATTGCCCAGCGCCGTGGTGCAGCCGGTGATAATGTGCAGCTCGGAATTTTCTTCCGCGATGATAATGTTGTGCACATTCTGCGCCAGTTTAGCTTTGGAAAGGTACAGGCAGGCCTGTACCGGAAAATCGGTTTTCGTGCCGGGTGTCGTGCGGATGAAATAACCGTCGTTTTGCCCCAGTTCTACACTGGCGGTATATTTATCGGTATCTACATTCACGGCTTTCCAGTAATAATCGCCCAGCCAATCGTATTTTTGTATTGCCTGGCTGACAGGCATCACTTCCACGCCTTCTTGTTTGACGGAACTGTGCACCGGCGTATTATCGATCTGGATAAACGTTCCGGTACGTTGATCCGGATTATCCAGCATCACACCCGCTTCCAGCATTTTCTTTTTGGTGGCAACTGAAAGCTTGGAAGGGTCGGTCTGATACTTCAGTGGTGCCGCCTCACGGGTGAATTTGGTCAGGTCGACATCCTCGCCCATGATGGCCGGTTTGTTGGCGGCGGATTTGGCTTTTTCCTTGTTATTAACAGACATTCTGGGCGCTCCTGAAGGTGCATTTGGCGCATTGTTCGTAACCACGCGCTTTGATTTCGTTCAGGATTTCCCGCGGGTCGCCCTGGCAGGAAATGATGCCGTCCAGCATGATATACCCGTTGCGGGCGTTCACATATTCGAGAATATGTCCGGTATGGGTAATGATCAAGCCCATCGAATTGCGACCGTGCATCGGGCTGCTTTTTTGCAGTAATTCATTGATCAACCGGCCGATGAGAGAGATGTTTTCCAGGTCGACACCGGATTCCGGTTCGTCGAGTAACACCATTTCCGGCTGTTGCGCCAGAAGTTGCATCAGTTCGCTGCGTTTGATTTCGCCGCCGGAAAACCCGTGGTTAATATCCCTATCCAGAAAATCCAGCAGGTCGGTCTTCCCCGCCAGGCTGTTTACCATCTCCGTTTGGTTTTTGTCTTTTAGTGACGCCAGCACCATATCGCGGGTTTTCACGCCGCGCACCACCGGCGGGCGCTGGAAAGAAATACCAATACCGAGCCGCGCCCGTTCGTCGAGCGTGGCATGGGTCACATCTTTGCCCTGGTAAGAAATACTGCCGCCGGTCACCCGGTAGCGCGGGAAACCCATGATCGTCATCAACAGCGTGGTTTTACCGCTGCCGTTCGGCCCAAACAGCACCGAGGTTTCACCGCTCTTGATGGATAGATTGACGCCGTGCAGGATTTCCTTGCCCTCAATGGCAACTTTCAGGTCTGTGATTTCCAGCATGCCTGTCCTTTCAACCGGCATCCAGTGAATGCCGTTCCGTTTTAGTAAACCAGTCCTGGGGATTTTTCAGGTATTCGTAATAATCGTTTAAAATCAGATTATGTTCTTGTTCTTCCGCCGCGATGGTAGCGAAAAATTCCTTTTCCACCGCCGAACCTGCCTGTTCGCTGTGAGCATGATAGTAATCGTAGGTTTTAGCCTCCATCTGCTGGGCTTTGGTCACCGCTTCCAGTTCGGTTTGAGCCGGTTTGACCTGTGAAGGTTTTTTGGCGATCTCCCGGGCGAAAATGGTGCGCAGACCCTTGCCTCCATCTCCGCTGATATCGGCTTTGATCCAGCCCTTCTTTTTACTAATATTCTCGTATACCTGCTCGAATTTGATGCGGTGAAAATCCTCCGCTTTCGCCAGGGCTTCGAGCAGCTTTTTCCCCAGTTCGCTGGTGCTTTCGTGCGCGGCTTTCAGGTAAAACTCTTTACCGTCTATTTCCATCTGGATGGCGTATTTCAGGGCGGAGAGTGTTTTTTCTTGTTCAGCGTCCATATTTATCCCCTTGATACATGATATTTAAGATGTGGTCTTACTTTATCAAAAATGATGAAAAAATGAATGTGATAAAGGTCTCTTTGCCTATGGAGTGGTGGCGGTGAGTAGTCATAATGTAATGAAATAATATGGGTTTGAGCCAGAACTTGTCAATGTGACTTAGGGAGTACTTCAGGAAAATACCTTACTAACTCTCTTGACATGCTGTGTAATACACAGTATAATGCGTAAAAGGATATAATATGACACCAAATGAATTCCTGGAAAACAGCGGTCTGGCGTTAAGGCGGGGCATCATTGTCCTGGCGGTGCTCAGCCAGTTACAACAGGAACAATACGGCTACTCCTTGATGAAAAACCTGGCGGATAAAGGGCTGGAGATCGACCAGGGGACTCTTTACCCCTTGCTCCGCCGCCTGGAATCCCAGGGATTGCTTGACTCAAATTGGCGGGTCGATGGCGACCACCCGCGCCGTTATTACGTGATCAGTCGGGATGGCATGGAAGCCCTGAAACAAATGAAAACCGAATGGTCCGGCATCCGCGCCATTATGGCCAATATGCTGGGGGAAAAACAGGAGTTATAAGATGAATTTGATCGATAGGTACATCAATGAGGTTGGGGAGCACCTGCCGGCAAGGCAACGCTCCGATATTCTGAAGGAAATCCGGTCGCTCATCGAGGACCTGCTGGCGGAAAAAAGCCGCGCTACCGGTCGGCCGAACGATGAAAAATTAACCATCGAGGTGCTTAAAGAAATGGGCAGACCGGAAAAAGTGGCGGCTTCCTATCTGCCGCCGCGCTACCTCATCGGCCCGGAACTGTTCCCGGTGTTCTGGCTGGTACTGAAAATCGTGTTGTTTGTTGTTTTTACCGTTGGGGTATTGATACTGGCGGTAAGAATAGCCATCGGCGATATCGGCGTTTGGCTTGGGATAGGGGATGGCATCGGTAATCTTTTCAACTGGCTGGTCTTAGGCTTGGGGTGGGTGGTGGTGACCTTCGCCATCATCGAACTTGTAGCTCCCAAAATGAAAATCCCCAATAAAGAAAAAGAATGGGATCCCGCGGCGCTGTTGAAAAAACCGGATACCGCCAAAATCCCGCTCGCTACGCCGATAGTCGGTATCATCGGCACCCTCGTGGCTTTAGTAATTTTCAACCTTTTGCCGGGGGTTCCTGTCATCAAGAATTTAAATGACGGAGAATGGCGGATACTGCTTTCTCTTTCGGATGCCTTTAAGCGTATTCTGCCTTTGATCAACATCGCCTGGGTGTTGACGATCGCTTTTCACTGCGTGACGCTGGTACAGCGTCGCTGGTCGTCGGTTTTACGTCTGGCGTATATCGGCCTGCAGGTTTTCCTGA
>JAQTOJ010000188.1 GCA_028713395.1 Dehalococcoidales bacterium
ACCTTTACCGATGGATGCAATACGCAAGGGCATACAGCAAATTGCCTTGACCACGGATGCCGGGCATAAATTCGAACGAGCGATTATGACCACCGATACACAGCCGAAAGAAATCGCGGTGAAGGTGAGTTACGAAGGCGGCAGTTTTATCATCGGGGGCTGCGCCAAGGGATCGGGGATGATCCATCCGAACATGGCCACGATGTTGTGCTTTATAACCACCGATGCCTCGGTGTCAGCGGAATTTCTCGACCAGGCATTAAGAGAAGCGGTCAATCTTTCATTCAACATGATTTCCGTGGATGGCGATACCAGCCCCAGCGATACCGTGCTGGTGATGGCCAACGGTACCGCCAAGAATAAGATAATTAACGAAACAAGCCCTCTGGCCAACCTGTTTCAGCGTGCCTTGAATCAAGTTTGCGTGCACCTGGCAAAAGCCATCGCCAGGGACGGCGAAGGCGCGACCAAACTGATTGAAGTGACGGTGAAAGGGGCAAAAAATATCACCGAAGCCCGGCGGGCTGCCCGTACCATCGTTGGGTCCAGCCTGGTAAAGTCGGCGGTTTACGGTTGCGATCCCAACTGGGGCAGGGTGACGGCGGCTTTAGGCAGAGCGGACGTGGAAGTGATAGAAACCAAGCTGGATGTGGTCATGGCGGGTATTCTGACTTTGAAAGACGGCGCGCCGGTGGATTTCAACAAGCAGGTGGCCACCAATGCCCTGAAAACCAAGGAAGTAAAAATAGAGGTGGATCTGCACCTCGGACCGGCGGAAGCGACGGCCTGGGGCTGCGACCTGACCGAGCAATATGTGGTCATTAACAGTCAATACACTACATAATGTAAGAGGATAAACAATTGAACAAGTTTATCGTCGTGAAAATAGGTGGCGCGACTTTCGGGAAACATGATCCGATTCTCGAAGATATCGTTGCCTTGCAGAAAAAAGGTGTGATCCTGGTGGTCGTTCACGGCGGCGGCAATGTGGTAACCGAATGGCTGAAGAAACAGGGCATTCCTACCACGTTTGTCCGGGGCGAACGGGTGACCGATAAACCCGCCCTGGAAATGGTCGCGGCCGTCCTGGGCGGTCTGATGAACAAGCAGATCGTGGGCACCATCAATACGCTGGGCGGGCGGGCGGTGGGCATCAGCGGCGTGGACGGCATGTTGATTCAGGGAAAAGTGAGCAATGCCGAACTCGGTTATGTGGGCGCCACAGAAAAAGTGGATATTACTGTTATTACGGCGCTTATCGCCGGGAGTTTTATACCGGTTATCGCACCGTTGAGTTACTACGCAGTCGACCGCCCGGTGGGCGCGCTGCCGATGCTGAATATCAACGGCGACCCGCTGGCGGGCGACATCGCTGCGGCTTTACACGCTGAAAAACTGGTCTTCCTCACCGATGTCCGGGGAGTGAATGACGTGAATGGTAAATTATTACCGAAATTGAATCAAACCGAAGCCCGGGCTCTAATAGATAGCGGGGCGGCTAACGGCGGCATGATACCCAAGATCAACGGCTGCTTGAAAATCGCCGCCGCGGGCGGCACGGCTTATATCGCCGACGGCAGAGAGCCGGGGGCGTTAATTAACGCGGTGGAAAAATCCATCGCGGGTACGATCATCCGGTAGGGAGAAACGAGCATGAAAGACTGGCAAGCGCGGGGTAACGACATATTATTCAACTGCATCAAACGTATTCCGGTGACGATTGCACGCGGCCAGGGCGTACGTGTCTGGGATGATAAGGATAACGAGTATATCGATTTCGTGGGCGGCTGGGCGGTATGCGTGCTGGGGCACTGCCACCCGGTGATGCTGAAAGCCATCAACAAGCAGGCGAAAACCCTGATCCAGACGAGCCACATATATTACACCAAACCGTATATCGAACTGGCCGAGTTGCTGGTAAAAAATAGCTGTCTCGACCGGGTGTTCATGTGCAACAGCGGCCTCGAAGCCAATGAAGGCGCGGTCAAGCTGGCGCGACGCTACGGCAAATTGAAATTGAACGGCGCCTACGAAGTGATTACCGCCTACAATTCGTTTCACGGGCGTTCTTTGGCCATGACCGCCGCGACCGGCCAACCGAAATATCAAGAGGCTTATCAGCCTCTGCCGGTGGGTTTTGTGCATGTGCCTTTCAACGACATCGAAGCGCTCAAAGACGCCACCACTGCTAAAACCTGCGCGGTCATGCTGGAACCGGTGCAGGGTGAGGGCGGCGTCAATCTACCCGCACCGGGTTACCTGAAAGCCGTGCGCCAGTGGTGCGATGAAAAGGGCATACTCCTGATACTCGACGAAATCCAGACCGGCATGGGACGGTTGGGTACGTTATGGGGGTATCAGAGCTACGGCATCGAACCAGATATCATGTCGCTTTCCAAGGGTTTGGGCGGCGGTATTCCCATCGGGGCATTCCTGGCGAAAGAACACTGCGCGGTCTTCCAGCCGGGGGATCACGGTACCACTTTCGGCGGGAATCCGTTGACCTGCGCTACCGCCTTGGCGGTGGTCAATTATGTGATCGATAATGATATTCCGGCAGCCTCTAAAAAAGCCGGGCGGTATCTGCTCAAGAGTTTGCAAAAATTGCAGAAAAAAAACCCGATGATTACAAACGTGCGGGGACAGGGTCTGCTGGTGGCGGTGGAATTCAACCGTGATATTGCCGCCGAGCTGTTGACGGCCTGTTTGCAGAGCGGCGTGCTGATCAACGCTATGAAACCGAACACGATACGGATCATGCCGGCGCTGGTGATTACCAATGATGAAATAGATGAGGGTTTAGCAAGACTGGAGAAGGCTTTACAAAACATAACGTAGGGGCAGGTTAACAGCAGCAAGCTTCTGACACCTGCACTTACCAAACAACGGATTAATATATCCCGAATGGCGTGATGGGGACAAGGAGATTTAGATTGCCGCATCCCGACTATATCGGGATTGCAAAGACGATAAGATATTAATAATTTGAGGAGATAAATGAAAAAAGAAAAGGTTGTTTTAGCTTATAGCGGCGGACTTGATACTTCAGTGGCCATACAGTGGCTGGCGGAGAAATACAATGTCGATGTCATTACGTTGACCATCGATGTGGGCAATTCCAAGGATTTTGAAGCAGCCCGCGTCAAAGCCTTGAAAGTGGGGGCGATCAAAGCCATCGTCATCGATGCCAAAGAATCTTTCGTCAAATATTTTGTTTTTCCGGCGTTGCAGGCTAATGCCTTATATGAAGGGCAATATCCTCTAGCCACAGCGTTAACCCGTCCCTTGATGGCGAAGCTGTTGGTGGATACGGCTTTAGAAGAAGGCGCGACCATTGTAGCGCACGGCTGCACCGGCAAAGGCAACGACCAGGTGCGTTTTGATGTGGGCGTGCATGCTTTAGCCCCGCAGTTGAAGGTAATAGCCCCGGCGCGCGAATGGAAAATGACCCGCGAAGAAACGATTGACTACGCGAAAAAACGCAATATTCCGGTGCCCATTACCAAAAAGAGCCCCTACTCAATCGATGAGTGTCTCTGGGGTAAGAGCGCGGAATGCGGCATTATTGAAGACCCGTGGGTGGAACCCCCGGACGATATCTGGACATGGACGAAATCCCCGGATAAAACGTCGAACAAACCGGTGTACATTGAAATCGGTTTTGAAAAAGGCATACCCGTCAGTCTGGATGGGGAAGAGATCGACGGCGTGAATCTGATCGTGAAACTGAACGAACTGGCGGGAGAGCACGGTATCGGGCGCATCGACCATATCGAAAACCGTCTGGTCGGCATAAAATCCCGCGAGACCTATGAAGCTCCGGCAGCCACGGTTTTATTGATGGCACACCAGGCATTGGAAGCGATGACGCTTTCCAAAGACCAGTTGCGCTTCAAATCCAAAGCCGCCATTGAAATTGCCGACATCATCTACAACGGCCTGTGGTTCAGCGCGTTGAACCGCGACCTTTCAGCCTATATCCAGAGTTCGCAACGATATGTGACCGGCACGGTCAGACTGAAGCTGTTCAAAGGTCA
>JAQTOJ010000189.1 GCA_028713395.1 Dehalococcoidales bacterium
ATCCAGGAAAAATGGAGGGGTCAACATGAAGCTCTACCAGATCGTATTCAAAGATATTATCCGCAGAAAAAAACGCATATTCTACGCCGCTTTGGGCGTGGTGATAGGCACGATGACGGTGATCGGGGTGCTGAACATCGCCCAAGCCGGTCAAGCCAAGATATACAATCAACTGGAAAAATACGGCGCCAATCTGACCATTATTCCGGCGATCAGCAACATCGACACCAAATTGGGAAACCTGAGTCTGGGGACGCTATCAGTGGGCGATAACTATATTCAGGAAACAAACCTGCCCAAAATCAGGGAAATCACGGATGGGTTGATACGGCAGGCACGCGACATTACCGACCCAGGTCCGATCGCCACGATAGCCCCGACGCTTTACGTGAACACTCAGGTCAGCGGGGTGAACGTGATCATAGCCGGGGTAGACCCGGTGAGCGAACGCAACATCAAGAGCTGGTGGGAAATGGCGGACGGGGCGTATTTGACGGAGGGGAAACAGGTGATGGCAGGCTCGCTGGCGGCCGAACTACTGAAGTTGAAAGTGGGCGATCAGGTCAATCTCAACGGCACACCGGTAAACGTGACCGGAATTTTGAAAGAAACCGGCGCAAATGAAGACTACTTTCTCTATGTGCCCTTAGCCACGGCACAAACCGTTTTTGACAAAGCCGGCTTGATCTCTGCAATAGATGTGAGAGCGCTCTGCAACGGCTGTCCGGTAGACACCATCGCGACACAACTCAACTTGAACTTGCCCGGTATCAAAGCCGTAGCGGTGAAACAGATCGCGAATACGGAAATGGATATGGTGCAGCGGGTCAACCGGATGATGCTATCGCTGGCGGGGATAACGCTGCTGATCGGGATTTTCGGGGTGGTCAATACGATGATGTCATCGGTGCATGAGAGAACGAGAGACATCGGCATCATGCGGGCGGTGGGGGCTTCGAGAAACCAGATCATCCGGGTGTTCATCTATGAGGCGCTGGTGATCGGGATCATCGGGGGAGTGTTCGGGTATTTCGCGGGAACGGCATTGGCCTACGGCATCGGACCGTTGATTTTTGACGGCGCCGCTATAAGGTTACTGCCGTGGTATCTGCCCATTTCCATAGGGCTATCGGTGACCATCGCCATCATCGCCACCCTGTATCCGGCATTCAGCGCCACCAAAATAAAGATTGCCGAAGCCTTCCGGGCGTTGTAAGGAGATAAGAAATGCTAAAAGTACAAAATGTCTCTAAAGTCTACGGAGAAGGCACGGCCAGGGTGAACGCCTTGAACGAGGTTTGCCTGGAGATCGCCGAAGGTGAGTTTGTCTCCATCATGGGGGCTTCCGGCAGCGGGAAATCCACGCTGCTGAATATCATCGGGGGATTGGAAAAACTTTCCGGTGGGGAGATTCATCTTGAAGGAGCGCGACTGGATAATTTGAGCGAGGACGCCACGGTGAAAATACGGCGCGGAAAGATCGCTTATGTTTTCCAGCAATACCATTTGCTCCCGTCTCTGACCGCGCTGGAGAACGTGTTGCTGCCGCTGGCGCTGGCGGCGGATGACAACGGGCATACGGATAAAACGGTGAAAGCCCTGAAAATGCTGAAAAGGGTGGGATTGGAGCAGCGCGCCCACCACAAGCCGAGCGAGTTGAGCGGCGGCGAGCAGCAGCGGGTGGCGATCGCGCGGGCGCTGGTCACCTCACCGGCGCTGATTCTGGCGGACGAACCGACGGGGAATATGGACAAGAAAACCGGGGATGAGATCATGGAATTATTCGACGAACTCAACCGGGAAGGTCATACGATCATTATGGTGACGCACAATCCAGACACTGCCCGCCACACCGGCAAGACAGTGATATTGAGGGACGGGCAAATCATCGATATCGTCATTAACAGTGAGCCGGTACACGCCTGAACAAACGCTTGGGAACCAAGAAATATAAAAAGGAAGAAAAGAAATGAATAAGAAAATAATGGGAATAATCGGCTTTATAGTAATGTTGAGCGCGGCGCTGACCCTGGCCGCGTGTGGCAACGGAACAGCTTCAGCGCAGGGTACAGCGCCGACCAGTAAAACAACGACACAGGTGACTGCCGCCAAAGGTGGCACTTATGCCGCCACGACCGTCACGCCGACGGTCAACGGGGACATAGTATCGATCCCCGCGGCCGCGGTGAACACCAGTAAAAATGTGGAATTCAATGTGAAGTTCGATCAGGGCACCGCCAGCTATATGGTCTATGAGCTTAATGGCGCGTTACAAATGAGAGCCAGCATTTGCGTGCCCTGCCAGGGGAGGAGTTTCACGCTGAAAGGGAATAACCTGATCTGTAATACCTGCGGCACGGTTTTCAGCGCGCAAACAGGCAAGGGCATCAGCGGTTCACCGGCCTGTCAGAACTACCCGAAAGCGGCGGTGAATTTCACTACCGGAGCAGACGGGAGCATTACGGCGAACAAGGCGGACTTGCTGAAGGCTTTCACGGATACGCTCACACCGGGAACGCCCTGATTTCAGGATTCGGGAGGGATGATGAACGGTATCATTATCAATATTAATCCGGTCGCCTTTCAGATAGGGCAGTGGGAAATGCGCTGGTATCCACTGATGATCATGGTGGCGATTGTAGCGGCTTTGGGAATAACGCTCAACCAGGCGGTGAAAAGGGGGGTAAAAAAGGAACAAATCATAGGTTTGTTGCCGTGGCTGCTGGTTGCCGGGATCATCGGCGCGAGAGCAGCCCATGTGATCGACCGGTGGGACTACTACCGCGGGAATTTAGCGGCGATATTGGCGATACAACAGGGAGGGCTGGCCATTTGGGGAGCGGTGGCGGGAGGCGCTCTGGCAACGGTTATTTTTGCCAGAGTAAACAGAATAAAGATGGGGAGACTGTTCGATGTGCTGGTGCCGGGTTTGATTGCGGCGCAGATTATCGGGCGGATAGGCTGTATTATCAACGGCGATGCCTACGGCGACCCGACCTCTTTACCCTGGGGTTTCATCTATAACAATCCGGGCGCGATGATACCGGAATATTTGAAGGGAATACCGACACAGCCTTATCCGGTTTATGAGATGTTGTGGAACGGTCTGGCGCTGGGGGTTCTTTTGTGGTTGCGGAAAAAATTGAAAATAGACGGGAGTTTGTTCCTGGTTTATCTGATTTTTTATGCAATCGGCAGATTTATCTTAACGTTTGTGCGGGAAGAAAAGATCTGGTTATGGGGTTTGCAAGAGGCGCAATTGATATCTGTGGCGGTGATAATGGCAGCGATAGTGACAATGTATATCCAAAGTAAAAAACAAGTGAGAGAGGTGGAGGAAACATGAGAGGGAAAATAATGGCAAGCGGGGTATTAGTGTTAATAGCGATGGGGATAACCGGCATAGGACTAGCCGGTTGCGCGACGCCCGCCCGCGCCGAATCCGCGCCGACGCCCACGCTTACGCAAACACTCACGCCGACGCAAACGCAAACAATCACAACCACGCAATCGCAAACGCAAACAACCACCGCCACCCAGACACAATCACCGACGCAAACGCAAACAGGGGGAGTGAGTTACGCGGCGACAATACAGCCGATCTTTAATGAAAACTGTTTGAACTGCCACATTAGTTTGAGCGATTATACGGGCACGATGGCATCAGGTTATGTAGTGGCGAAGAACGCCGCCGGCAGCTTGCTATACCGGGATGCGGCCGCCACCAACGAGAATGTGATGCCACCGGGCGCGGCGCTGACGGCGACACAAGTTCAGGCGATCAAGGACTGGATAAACCAGGGCGCGCCGAACAACTGAATTGGCAGGTAGCCGAAGGAAGGCAGGGTTAGCCGCGTGCGCTTCTACCGCGTCACGCGGCTAACCCTTTTTTTAAGGCGGGGATCACCTCTGATTCCTGGTGTAAAATGCGACGACCAAGTAGTATAATTGCATAGAAAATCAAGCGTATAGCCGTAAGACGGAGACGGAGCGCAGCAATTTCACGGAGCGTTGAAAA
>JAQTOJ010000190.1 GCA_028713395.1 Dehalococcoidales bacterium
GCCCGGATCACGATTGGAGGCTTTTGTTTCTGGATATATTCCCGGGCCAGGTTATAGTCGCTGAAACTGACGCCTTTGGCGCAATCTACCCCGTATTTGTTCATCAAACCTTTGGAAAAAACCTTGCTGGATTCTATTTCTGCGGCAATTTTGCTCGGACCGAAAATGGGAATGCCCAATCCTTCAAAATAATCGACGATGCCTTCGGCCAGCGGTATTTCCGGCCCCACGACCACCAGATCGATCTTTTTTTGTTGCACCGCCTTGGAGAGGGCTTTGAAGTCGGTGGGTTTGATATCAAGATTTTGCGCTATGCGCAGCGTCCCCGCGTTGCCGGGCGCGACGAACAGTTCTTTGATTTTCGGGCTCTGTGTGAGTTTCCAGGCGATGGTATGTTCCCGGGCGCCGTTACCTATGACAAGTACTCTCAATGCCAGCCTCCGTAATTACATATTGTTTTTTACTAAACGGTTGCCCTTTGCATCGGTCATACTATCGGTCGCAATTAAAATCAAATCTATCAGCCACCAGATGCCGAACCCGCCGAAGGTGATCAACTTCAATATGCCGGTGCCGATTTTCCCCAGGTAAAAACGGTCGATGCCCAGCGTGCCGAGGAATATGGATAGCAGCAGCGCCACCAGCCAACTCTTGCCTTCGGTTTGCGTCCCGGCCAGCTTGGCGACACATTGCTTGCAGTGGACTTTTCCGCTCACTTCAACCTGGCATTCCTGACAGACAGCTTTACCGCATTTTACGCACGCCCCCACCGCCGCCCGGTCACCATGGTTGTAGCATTGCATCCCTATTCTCCTTTATTACTCCCCTCAACTCACTCTCCCATTACGAGTCCGCCAGAGGCTCGGCGAGTGTATCTGACAAGCCCTCACAACCCCTCATTCCCACAAAAGTGGGAATCCAGTAAGCGCCGTGTAACCCGAATAGCACTCCATTACGAGTCCGCCAGGGGCGGACGTGGCAACCTCACGTGGGAATTATCCCGTTGTATTTTCTCCGTATAGTCTCACCGTTTTACATCCGGAGATCACCACGTCACTTCGTTCCTCGTGATGGTTGCTAATCTTACTCCCACTCAATCGTTGAAGGCGGCTTGGACGTGATATCGTAAACTACCCGGTTCACTTCCGGCACCTCGTTCACAATCCTGTTTGAAATCCTTGCCAGCACGTCATACGGCAGACGCGCCCAATCCGCTGTCATCGCGTCCTCGCTGGTCACGGCGCGTATACCCACCAGGAACCCGTAAGTACGGTGATCACCCATTACCCCCACCGATCTCACTTCAGTCAGCACGGCGAAACTTTGCCACAGCTCCCTGTACAATTTCGCGCGTTTGATCTCGTTCATCAGTACAAAATCCGCGGAACGCAAAATTTCCAATTTTTCTTTGCTGACTTCCCCAATCACCCGTATCGCCAGACCCGGTCCGGGGAAAGGCTGCCGCCAGACCATTTCTTCCGGCAAACCCAGTTCCAAACCCACCTTGCGTACTTCGTCTTTGAACAGGAACCTTAAAGGCTCGATCAGTCGGAGTTTCATCCTCGCCGGTAGCCCGCCGACATTATGGTGCGTCTTGATCTTGGCGGACGCGGTACTGCCGGTGGAAGCGCTTTCAATCACATCCGGGTACAAAGTCCCCTGCGCCAGGAAGTCTACCTTTCCTAACTTATTGGCTTCTTCTTCAAAAATGTGGATGAATTCTTCCCCGATGATTTTGCGTTTTTGTTCCGGGTCTATGATTCCTTTCAACCGCGCTAAAAATCTATCCGCCGCATCTACGAAGATGATGTTCATCCCCAGATTCAAACGGAAAGTGTTGAAGGTGCGTTCCACTTCTTCACGGCGTAACAGCCCGTTGTTCACGAAAATACAGGTCAACTGGTTCCCGATAGCTTTATGAATGAGGCTGGAAACCACGGCGGAATCCACCCCTCCGGATAATGCGCTGATTACTTTACCGTTACCCACCTGTGCCTTGATGGCGTCTATGCTTTCGTTGATGAAATTGCCGATCGTCCAGTTGCCTTTGCAGCCGCAGACATGGGTGACGAAATTCTTGAGGATCTCTTTACCCTGTGGGGTGTGCACCACTTCCGGGTGGAACTGAATGCCGTACATTTTCTTTTCGTTGGCCATGGCTGCCAGAGGAGTATTTTCCGTATGAGCGATCGCGTTAAATCCCGGGGGAATGCGTTCAACACTATCGCCGTGACTCATCCAGACCGTGATCGCTTCGTCGATACCGGCAAATAATGGCGAATGGCGATCACTGATATGCAACACGGTGTGACCGTATTCGCGTTTGGTCGGGGGGCTCACTTTCCCGCCTAACTGGTGCGTCATCGCCTGCATGCCGTAGCAAATGCCCAGTACCGGTATTTTCCCTTCGTAAATGTAAGCCGGGGCCAACGGCGCGTTCTCTTCATAGACGCTCGAAGGTCCGCCGGACATGATGATACCTTTAGGATTCAGGTGAGCAATTTTTTCCCACGGCGTGTCGTAAGGTAAAAGTTCTGAATATACATTGCATTCGCGGATACGCCGCGCGATCAGTAAACTGTATTGCGACCCGAAATCCAGCACGACGATCGATTCTCGTTCCACCGCTGGGATGCCGGTCAACGCCCTTGACGGCGCCACTCCACCTTTTTCCTTGGCAATTTCCAGGTAGGCGGAGACTTCAATATCGCCGCTGGTCTTGACACGCATCGGTTCACCCGGTATCTGTTTCGGGGTTTCGCTCTCGTTGCTCATTGTTGCCCTCACTCTTCCGCACTATAAAAATATGATTAGTTAATAGTACCCTATTATAACTGAAATCCGGCTAACTGGCACTAGGGCAAACTCAAGGTTTTCCTTGTTTTGAGACCCATCATTTTCCTGGTAGGTCATGCTTTGATGGACATTCGTCTTTGCGAGCGCAGCGCGGCAATCTCAAACCAGCGTGCCACTCAACCCCATATTGAAGCCAAATACCCCTCTTTTCTCCCCTCGATGGGAGAGACTAGAGCGAGGGTGAAGCATCCTTATAACCCGCCGTCATCATGCCCCTCCCGGATGAGCGACTTCGTCGCCATCCCGTATGAATCTCAATGAATCAGGACTAGATCTGGGATCCAGAGGTCGTAGTGCCAGAAGACCGAGTTTCCTTCTCTCCCCTTAAGTTTAAGGAGCCTGTCCTCGACCTGATCGGGGGGAGATACAGAGGGATTTGTCATAAATCTACTACCTCGTCTCCTCGCCCCTTGTGGGAGAGGACTAAGGTGAGGGGGTATATTGCCCATATACATCGCCATCCCATGTGAATCCAGTTGTTCCCTCCCTTCAAGTTTGAAGGGAGGTCAGGAGGGATTTGGTAAATTATCAATGCAGACGAATCGGAACTTGATACAATGTGCTGCCGCCACCTCCACTACCCATCACGAGATACGAAGCACCTAAGCAATCTCTGTGTGCTCATCAGCCTTGAGGACTAATCCTGACGCAAATCCAACATGCCTTTCCATCTCGCGCCTCCACACATGATCCAGCGTCACTCTCCTCCCATGAAGCGGGAGGATTATGGTGAAGGTGAACGGCAATTTTTTTAACTGTGTTATACTAATTTCGTGAGTAAAAGCACCCCCTCGGAAAATGGAAAATTGAGCCCCGCCATGCTGTCTCAGGTCAAACAAGCGGTCGCTATTCTCAAACATGGCGGTGTGGTGGCTTACCCCACTGATACCATTTACGGCCTCGGTGCCGTCATGAACGACCAGACTGCCGTTCAGCGTATCTTTGAAATCAAAGACCGTCCCAAAGGCATGGCTTTGCCTTTACTATTGAGCGATGTCTCCCAAATCTCTTTGGTTTCCAAAAATGTCCCTCACGCCGCTGCCCTGCTGGCCGCCGCCTTCTTTCCCGGCGCGCTCACCATCATCCTGGAAAAATCCCCGGCTGTGCCGGATATTG
>JAQTOJ010000191.1 GCA_028713395.1 Dehalococcoidales bacterium
GTGCCAGGAAATGGCAGAAATCTTTTTAAAACGGTATCATTATCATCGCCCCCATATGGGGAAGGGCATGGTTCCACCATTATGTCATAAGGAGAAAGACTGTCGGATATTAAAGTAGAATCTTGCGATTCCTTGCGTCTGTTGGTGGTATAATGTATTTGCTTGAAATTGTGTAGAGTGAAGGAGTAAATGTGGACGATCTGAAAGTCTTTACCGGGAATGCTCACCCGGCGCTGGCGAAGAGTATCTGCGATTACCTCGGGATACCGCTGGGGCAAGCCGAAGTGTTCGAGTTTACCAATGAAAATATCTTCGTGCGCATCATGGAAAATGTGCGTGAGCGCGATATCTTCGTAGTGCAACCGATCTGCTGCCCGGTAAATAAGAGCCTGGTGGAAATGCTGATCATGCTGGACGCCCTGAAACGCGCCTCCGCCAAGCGTATCACGGCTGTGCTGCCGTATTACGGCTACGGGCGCACCGATAAAAAAGACCAGCCGCGTGTCCCCATTACCGCCCGGTTAATGGCAGACCTCATTACGGTGGCCGGAGCCAACCGCGTCCTGACCGTCGATCTGCACGCTGCCCAGATTCAAGGATTCTTCAACATTCCGGTGGATGAACTCACGGCTTTATACGTGTTGAGCGATCATTTCAAGCAGAAGAACATCAAAGATTTGGTGGTGGTCGCCACTGACATCGGTATTTCCAAGCGGGCGCGCGATTTCGCCGCCAGGATGCATGCTCCCCTGGCGATCATGGAAAAACGCCGCATCGGCAATGCGGGCAAGACCGAAGCCCTCAACATCATCGGTGATGTGAAGGGGATGGTCGCCGTGACTTTCGACGATGAAATCGATACCGCCGGTTCGCTGGTGAACACCGTGACCGCTTTGACAGAAGCCGGCGCCCGCGACGTTTATTCGTGCTGTACGCACCCGGTGTTTTCCGGTCCCGCCATCGAGCGCATCTCCAAGAGCACGGTCAAAGAAGTGGTGGTGACCGATACGATTCCAATTCCTGATGAGAAACGCATCGATAAGATCAAGGTACTGCCGATGGCGCCGATATTAGGTGAAGCCATCCACCGCATTCATACCGGTCTCTCCGTAGGAGCGATGTTTGAACCCGAACAATGATTTAGTGGAAATTTATATCGCCAAGGGTGAAGCCGAGGCGCAGATCATAAAAGGTCTACTGGAAAGTTACGGCATTCCGTGTCTTTTTAAGCCCTATGCCTCATTTTCGGCCAGCGTTTTTGTGACCGACGGCACGGGGCAAATTCCCATTATGGTGAACAAAGAAGACGAAAAGGATGCCCGTGAACTGGTAAAAGGGGAAACGCATGCTTAAGTGGTTTGGTTCGCTAGTCGATTCCAATGAAAAACAGATAAAGAGACTGCAACCCGTGATCGATAGGATCAATGGGATGGAAGCCGAATATGAAAAACTGACCGCGGAAGAGTTGAGGGGCAAAACCGCCGAATTCAAGGAACGCCTTATACAGGCAACGGCGGAAACGCAGCAAAAGCTGGCGGCGGCTCAAGAAGAATTGGCCGGGGCGAAAAAACGATTGGCGGAAGCGGAAAATGATTACGACCGTGAGAATGCGGAAACAGATGTCAAACAGATGTCCGAAAGCCTGAAACAGGTGGAAAAAGAAGTCTGGAAAGCGGAAAATGCTGCTCTGGACGATATTTTACCGGAGGCTTTTGCCGCCGTGCGTGAAGCCGCCAAACGGACACTGGGTCAGCGGCATTTTGACGTCCAGTTGATGGGTGGCATGGTGCTGCACCAGGGCAAGATTGCGGAAATGAAGACGGGTGAAGGCAAAACGCTGGTCGCCACTCTGCCTTTATACCTGAATTCGCTGACCGGCAAAGGCGTGCACTTGGTGACGGTGAACGATTACCTTTCCAAACGGCATCCGCACTGGATGGGTCCGGTCTTCCACGCGCTGGGTGTGAGTGTCTCCAGCATTCAGGGGCAGCAGACCGCCGGCACGCAAGGCGGCGTTTCTTTTATGTTCGACCCGGCTTTTGAAGCGGAGGATAAACGTTGGGAACACATGCGCCCCATCACCCGCAAAGAAGCCTACCAGGCGGATATCGTTTACGGCACGAATAATGAATTCGGGTTCGATTACCTGCGAGATAACATGGTGGTGGATTTGAACCAGATGGTGCAGCGTGATCTGAACTTCGCCATCGTCGATGAAGTGGATAACATCCTCATCGATGAAGCGCGCACGCCGCTGATCATCAGCGGTCCGGCGGAAGAAGGCGCCTCCGCCAGATACCAGATTTTCGCGCGGTTGATTCCGCTGTTGACGCCGGAAGCCGATTACGCCGTGGATGAAAAACACCAGAGCGCTAACCTGACGGATGCCGGTATTACCAAGATGGAAGGCTGGTTGATGAGCCAGGGCGTGCTCAATTCCCCCAACCTCTACGACCCCGCTAACGCTATCTTGAGCCGTTATCTGGATAATGCCTTGAAAGCGCACGCGCTTTTCCACCGGGATAAAGAATATGTGGTCGAGAAGGGTGAAATCATCATCGTGGATGAATTCACGGGGCGCAAGATGCACGGCCGCCGCTATTCGGAAGGTCTTCACCAGGCGATCGAAGCGAAAGAACATGTGCGCGTCCGCGAGGAATCCCGCACCTACGCCACCATCACCTTCCAGAACTACTTCCGCATGTACAAGAAGTTAGCCGGTATGACGGGAACCGCCGTGACTGAAGCCGAAGAGTTCCACAAAATCTATAAACTGGAAGTCGTGATCATTCCTACGAACAAACCCTCCGCCAGAAAAGACCTCTCCGACCAGATTTATAAAGACGAAGCGGCGAAATTCGAGAACGTCGTGAAGCAGGTGGAAGAACTCTACAAAACCCGGGCGCCCGTGCTTATCGGCACGATTTCGATCGAGAAATCTGAAGTACTGAGCGACATGCTGAAGCGGCGCGGGGTGAAACATGAAGTACTGAACGCCAAGCAGCACGAACGTGAAGCCATGATCATCTCCCAGGCCGGTAGATTGGGCGCAGTGACGGTGGCGACGAACATGGCAGGGCGCGGCGTCGATATTCTTTTGGGAGGCGACCCGGAAGGCAGAGATCCCGCCGATTGGCAAAAAGAACACGATGAGGTGGTCAGTCTCGGGGGGTTGCATGTCATCGGCACGGAAAGGCATGAAGCGCGGCGTATCGATAACCAGCTCCGCGGCCGCGCCGGACGTCAGGGCGATACCGGTTCCAGCCGTTTCTTTGTTTCGCTGGAAGACGATATTATGCGGCGTTTCGGTGGCGACCGGATCAAGGGCATTATGGAATGGGCGGGTCTGGGCAAAGACATCGCCATTGAAAACAAGCTGGTCAGCGGTTCCATCGAGAGCGCGCAGACCCGTGTTGAAGGCTACCATTTCGATATGCGTAAACATCTGGTGGAATACGACGACGTCATCAACAACCAGCGTGAAATTATCTACGGCGAACGGCGTAAAATTCTCAGCGGCGCTGATCTGAAAGCCAATATCCTCTCAATGATTCAGGATGAAATCACCGGCATGGTGCAGGCGCACACCGGTGAAAACATTGATGTCAACGAGGAAATGATCAAACTGGTGGCGGAAGTGAACACCATTATGCCGCTGCCGCATGAAATCAATGCCGAAACACTGGCCGGGATGAAACCGGACGATATCATTGCCAGCCTGATGGCGCAGGCGCAGTCACTTTACATGCAACTGGAAAACACCGTGGGCGCGGATAAAGTGCGCATGGTGGAAAGACTGCTGATGTTGCGGGCGCTGGATAACAACTGGGTAGACCACCTTACCTCCATGGATGAAATGCGCACCGGCGTCGGTTTACAGGCGGTAGCGCAGCGCGACCCATTGGCGGTTTACAAGAGAGAAGGGCATGAGCTTTTCCAGGGTATG
>JAQTOJ010000192.1 GCA_028713395.1 Dehalococcoidales bacterium
TGCCAGGAAATGGCAGAAATCTTTTTAAAACGGTATCATTATCATCGCCCCCATATGGGGAAGGGCATGGTTCCACCATTATGTCATAAGGAGAAAGACTGTCGGATATTAAAGTAGAATCTTGCGGGTGACGCAAGATTCTACTTTAATATCCCGTCCGTCTTTCTCCTTTTGTTGCCTTTTGCGCCAGGCATTATTCGGCTAATTTTATCAATGTATACAGCCTGCCCTGACTGAAACTGGCCGGACGAACCCCCAAATTAAAACCGGTGGCGATGATACACGTGTCATTGGCGGAAAAATACATTATCGATTCGCCCCGGACAGTCTGCCCGTTTTGGTTTACCAGCAGGTCCAGCCAATCAGGATTCTTCGTAAGATCGGTTTCATAGGTGCCGTTAAGCACATTCGACCACGTCTGGGTTTTTTGATCGAAATACTGTTTGACCACTAAACCGCCATCCGTTTGGAATTGCCAGAGCAACGCCTCGCCAAGGGTCAGCCATTCACCCGTCAATTCCGCCGCCGCGTTTTTATTCACCCTTCGCAGAACGTAACTGGTGCTCTGATTAAATTCCGCCGGACGGGCGCTGTTGCCACTGCCAAGCGTTATTTGCAATTCATTTATATCAATAAAGCGGAAGATCGCCTCCACCCGCATTTTTTGGCCGTTTTGATCCAGGATAATATCCAGCCAGTAGGGAGTTTTATCATAGGCGGTTTCGTAAGTACCGTTTGTTTCGCGCCATTGTGAATAATAAGGCGCGGAGGCGGCGCCGCTGATCACCGGCGCTTGCGCCCGGTCGCCGTTCACCGGAATTTCAGGCAATGAATTGGTGCCGGGTGGATTCACCGCGCCATCCGGGGTTGCTGCCGGTTCCCGCACAACGAAAGTGTAGTCCGCGTTGAATACAAAGAAGCCGGCTGAGCCGATGATCAACCATTCGCCGGTCAAATCACCCGCCGGGGGATTACAATCGCAACCCAGATTAGGCACGACCAAACCGCCAAGCAAAACTACCGCCAGTAAGTAAACACCATATTTCTTCATTTCCAGTACTCCTCATAGAGTAATCATAGTAGGATATATGATGCGTAGATTATAAAATAGCCACGCGACAAAATCAATGGATGTCGATGCTGAATTTCTATTGGAGAATTTCTCTATCCATACTTGCTCCATAGCCTCACAATGGTTATAATCGTGTTATAAAATCCACTGATTTCAGTTAACGTGAGGCTTAAATGCAGGAACTAATCAACCGCCTTCAGGACATGAGAAACAGAATCGCTGCCCTCCTGGAGCGTCTTTGACATCGCTAAACGTGAAAAAGAAATCACCGACCTGGAAACCGATTCCGTAAAGCCGGATTTCTGGACCGATTCCAACAAAGCCCGCAATATCATGCAGCGTATCGCCGCGCAAAAAAGAATCGTGGAAAGATGGCGGGGTTTGGAAAAACAGGGTGGCGATATTGCCGACCTGATTACCCTGGCCACCGAGGAAAAAGACCACGCTCTCTGGGATGAAATCAAGGCTGACATCGATAAAATGGCGGTCACGCTGGACGAACTGGAACTGGAACTTGCCTTCAGCGGGCAATACGATGCCCGTAATGCCATGGTCAGCATCCATGCGGGCGCCGGGGGCACCGAATCACAGGACTGGGCGGAAATGCTCATGCGCATGTATCTGCGCTGGGCGGAAAAACGCGGCTATAAAACCGAGGTGCTCGATATTACCCGCGGCGAGGAAGTGGGTGTGAAGAGCGCCACCATCAGTTTCAACGGCGATTACGCTTTCGGCTACCTGAAATCAGAGCACGGCGTCCACCGGCTCGTCCGTCTTTCACCGTTCGATTCCGACCATGCCCGCCATACTTCTTTTGTCCTGGTGGAGGTCATGCCGGAGGCTGAAGCCGGGGCGGATGTTACTATCAACCCGGATGATTTGAAGATCGAGGCCTACCGCAGTTCCGGCGCTGGCGGCCAGAATGTGCAGAAAACCAGCACCGCCATCAGAATCACACATGTACCCAGCGGGTTGGTGGTCACCTGCCAGACGGAACGCAGCCAGCACCAGAATAAAGAAATCGCCATGCGCATGCTGCAATCCCGCCTGTTGGAAAAAGAACTGGAACGGCAGGCGGAGGAAAAAGCCCGCCTTAAAGGTAAACGCATCGAGGCCGGCTGGGGTAATCAGATACGCAGTTACGTGCTGCACCCCTACCGCATGGTCAAAGACCACCGCACTGACTTTGAAACGAGTAACACAGATGCTGTATTATCAGGGGAGATTGATAATTTTATCACCGCCTACCTGAGGTACATCGCCGGGAGGCAAGATGCTTAAAAAGATCGTTAGCCTGTTTTTCGCCGTCTGTCTGGTACTATTCATGGCTTTACCGGCGCACGCCGCCGGTTCGATCACCGTCAAAAGCAGCTCGGTGGAATCCGGTTTCCCTAATTCCGTCACTTTCAATATCTCCGCGATCAGCAGCGCGCAGATCACCGATATCCGTTTGCATTACACCACCGAACAACTCGGGTTCGCTCATGTTGAATCCGAGGCTTTCGTGGTCTTCACGCCGTCCACCAGCGTCAACGCCTCCTGGAAGTGGGATATGCGCAAAAGCGGCGGTTTGCCGCCCGGCGCGGTCATTACGTACTGGTGGACCATTACCGATAGCACCGGCAATAAGTTGAACACCTCGGAAGCGCAATTCAAGTTCGATGACACGCGTTTCAAATGGCTCTCATTGACACAGGACAAGACTACGCTTTACTGGTACAACGGCAGCCAGTCTTTTGCGCAAGACATTATGTCTACCACGCAGAATGCCCTGGTGCGGCTGGCCAACGATACCGGCGCCACTTTACAAGACCCCATCCGCATTTATCTCTACGCTAACAACAGTGATTTGCTGGGCTCCATGATCTTCCCGCAGGATTGGACCGGCGGCGTTTCGTTCACGGAATCCGGTTGTATCGTCATTGGTATTTCTTCATCCAATATCACCTGGGGCAGAACCGCCATCGCCCACGAACTGACGCACCTCGTGACCCACCAGATGACTTTCAATCCTTACAGCGGCATTCCCACCTGGCTGGAAGAAGGCTTGGCAATGTATAACCAGGGCAGCGTTGATGCCACTTTCACCTCCGCTTTACAAAATGCTATCGCCAACAATACCCTGCTGACATTGAAGACGCTCTCCAGCCCGTTTTCCGCTTACGCCAATATTTCCTATCTCTCCTATGCCGAAAGCTGGAACGCCGTGGATTATTTGATCAAAACCTACGGCAAAGACAAAATGACGCAGTTGCTCGCCACCTTCCAACAGGGCAGCACTTACGATAACGCCCTGCTCACCGTTTACGGCAAAGACACCAAGGCGCTCAACACGGAATGGCAAGCCACCTTGAAAAAACCCGCCGGGAACACCCTTTCCAGTGTCCCAATGGGCGCTTTTGCCTTAGCGACTCCTTAACCCGCATTGTCATTGCGAGGTCACGCAGTGCCCGAAGCAATCTCAGGGTGGCGTTTCACTCTCACTCCAACTCTCTCTCATCGCGCGAGAGTTGATTAATAAACAGGGAGCAGGGATTGTCTGATTCCAAACCCAAGGCCGCCAAAGATTCTTTTACCATCCACGACCTGCCGGTGGCGGAACGCCCCCGGGAACGGTTGCAGCAATTCGGCGCGCAGTCTCTCTCCGCCCAGGAATTACTGGCGGTGATACTGGGACGCGGCATTGCCGGTGAATCCGTGTCTGTGACGACGCAGCGGCTGCTCAGCCAGTTCGGCGGGTTGAAAGGGTTATCGCAAGCCACCACTGAGGAGTTGCGCCAGGTCAGGGGCATCGGGTTGGCTAAAGCCTGCCAGATCAAAGCGGCCTTCGAGCTGGCGTCCCGGGTAGAAGGCTCGTCCGAAAACAGTG
>JAQTOJ010000193.1 GCA_028713395.1 Dehalococcoidales bacterium
GGGTATTCTCCCGCGCCATACCCAGTTGATGACGGCATTGCAGCCGGGTGAAATCCGCATCCGCAAAGGCGCTCAGGAATTTTCTTTGGTGGTCACGGGGGGGTTCCTGGAAGTCAAACCAGATCGTATTACGATACTCGCTGATGCCGCCGAAAGGGCGGAGGAAATCGATATCGCCCGCGCCGAAGCTGCCCGGAAACGCGCCGAGGAAAGGCTTTCCAAACGCACCGCCGATATGGACGTGGCACGCGCCGAAGCCGCTCTACGCCGCTCCTTGACCCGCCTCAAGATTGCGGAAAAGATACAGCGCCGCCGCACGGGGATGTAAATTTTTATTTTTGTTCTCCACGGACGATTGTCTGCCTCCTGATACCTTCGATTCTTTGTTCCCATTCCCATGAAAATGGCTCATCCCGTATAAATCTCAATGAATCGGGACTTGATACGGGGATACGGGAGGAGAAGATTATGATGAGGGTGAATAATGTCTCACTTCCCCCGTTACGATCATGAAATTCTTGCCTGGGAGTACGACCGGCGACAACCTTCTCCCTTCCCGGGTGAAGTGGCATGGTACCTGAAATATGCCGCTAAAACCAGCCCGATTCTAGAATTTGCCTGCGGTTCGGGACGCCTGACTATTCCCTTTGCTGAAGCCGGTTACCACGTGCACGCAATCGACCTTTCCCAAACTATGTTGCATCGGTTGCATTCCAGATTAGCTTCACTCGATACCCCGACGGGAAACCGCATCACCACCTTTTACGCGGATATGACCACGTTTTCCCATCTACCTCAGTATCCTCTGGTTGTGCTGCCTTATAACTCAATTCAATACCTGGAAACAAAAGACGCTATCTCAAAGTTTTTCAACCATGTTTTTTCGCTGCTGGGAAATAACGGTCGTTTCCTTTTTGTGGTCAGGCGGTGGCATACCAACGATTTTACCAACGGCAAAAGAATTATTGATTGGATGAAGCAACCTCTCGTCAATGCGGAAACAGGCGTCACCGTAGGTTCTAAACTAACCTTTACACCGGATGAGAAAAACGGTCAGGTGGTGAATGAAAGAGAATACTTGATCACTTACCCTGACGGTGAAATACAGCACATCAAGCAGACCAGTCGTGCGCCGTTGATTGAAGTCGCAACCTATTTGGAAATGTTAGAAGCGGTGGGATTCAATGCCATTGCGTATTCTGGTTACACGGAACTGCCGGATGACGGCAAAAGCAGGGAGATCTGTTTCGTCTGCCGCCATATCCGGTGAGGCGACGGCGAAAGTCTCACCGTAAAGCATCACCAGCCGCAAATGCTGTAAACGTTGGTCTTTGCGAGGAAGTCCCTGTTACCACATCTGACGAGGCAATCTCAAAGGGTTAAGTACTTCCCTAGTGTCATGCTTCACTGCACAGCAAGATATCTATTGATTACCGTTGGATATTCCTGAGAGTATGGCTTCAGATTGCTTCGTCCTTTGCGTCCTCGCAAAGACAATGGGGACATTGGAAACTGCATCACTTTCAGTCTGATTTTTTTTGGAACCCACTTTCATGAGAACAAGTTTAGAATTTCAGATTTAGGATTTGATCTTTGTTTGCAATTTGCTATTTGATTCTTGTTATTTGGGGTTGTAGTGTCGGGGTGGGGTTATTTTATTGCGTACAGCACGCCGTCATCCGCCGCCACATAAACCACGCCCTTGGCATAAGTAGGTCCCGCCAGGATCTTGCCGCCGGTCTGGAAGTTCCATAACTGGTTACCGTCTACCGCGCCGATGGCATAGAGTTTACCGTCCTCGGAACCGGCATAAACGATGCCGTTAGCCAACCCCGGAGCGGCGCTCATGAAACCGTCCGTGTAAAACGTCCAGGTTATCTTATGGGTGGCGGCATCCACGCGGTAAACCTTGCTATCGCCGGTGGTGTAAATACTGTCTTCGTCACAAACCGGCGTCGTTGTGGTGTTTTTAAACGAGATGCGAGTGGCCCACAGACCGCCGGTGATAGGCGGGGGCGGGGGTAGTATCCTGGCAAAGTAAAATCTGCCCCACCAATATCTGATCCCTGTTTCCAGCGGCCAGTTGCGGGCTTTACCGTCCATGGCCACCAGGTAGCGTTCGCTGGTGAAATAGACAACATTATTGTTAACGGCGGGTGAAGACGAAACTTCTTTATAACTCAGTTTCAAACGAAAACGCCCGTCGCCGGCATTAAAGGCGTAACAACTATTATCATTGGAACCTATGTATAAAACGCCGCCGCTGACCACAGGTGAAGAGAGAATGTAACTACCGGTTTGGTATTTCCATATCTGGGCACCGGTAAGCGCGTCCAGGGCATAAACACACTTATCGAAACAACCGAAATAGACAATGCCATCCGCCACGGCGGGAGCGGTCTTGATGGCGTGCGCGGTATCAAAAATCCAAATTTTGCTGCCGGTGGCAGCATCCAGGGCATAAAATTTGCCATCGTTAGACCCAAAATAAATAATGCCGTTGACCACGGCGGGGGTGGATTCCACCCAACTGCCGGTGGTATATTGCCATTTTTTTTGTCCGGTCGCGATATCGATGGCGTACATATTGTAATCGTTGGAGCCGCAATACACGGTATCATTCACCACAACCGGTGAAGTCAGAATCGAATCGTTGGTTTTGAAAGACCACTGCAGGACGCCGGTGGGGTTAACCGCGGTCACGCTGGTGCTGCCGCTGCGCTCCACATTATAACGGAACATAGCGGATTCGCCCGGAAAAGAAGAGGAATTCATGTGCGCCGGCGGCGCCAAAATGAGATCTGTAAAATTATACATCCAGAAAACGATACCGCCGAAGATCAGCAAAGGCGCGCCTAAATATACAATAAGGTTGCGGAGCAGTCCGAGCTTTTTTTGCTTTGCGCGATACGACTCCTTGAAGGCTTCCAGTTCCGCGGTGCTGATCGGTTCCACGGCATAGAGCGAAGGCCCCCAGCAAAACTTGCAGTGTAAAGTACCGGAAGGGTTGGCATTTTTGCAAATAGGACAGATCAACCAGAGCTGGTCTTTATCCATCCGCCCCGGCTGGTTGGATTCCGGTGTGCCTCTAGCAGTCATCTATAAACACGCTTTTACCGGTATTTATCGGTTGTTGTTCATTCACAAACTATGTTTGAATTGACTAAAATCCCATGCCACCAGAACTTGTTAAGAAAAATTGCCGTTTTTTCCCCAAGTGTAACTAGTCAGGCTGTGAATACCTTGCTAACCGCCGAATTGCTAGTTTAAAGAATTTCCAGGGTGGCTTTGGTGCCTTTTTTGGCTGCCTTCACCCGGATGAGAGTACGCATCGCTTCCGCGATTCTGCCCTGTTTGCCGATCACTCTGCCCTTATCCTCATCTGCCACCTGCAGTTTGAGGATGATGCCCTGTTCATCGGTTTCTTCGGTAACCTTGACGGAATCGGGTTGATTGACGATGGATTTAGCGATGTACTCAACTAGGTCTTTCATGCTTTCTCCTTGCTAGGTTTAAACTTCTCCATGATACCCGTTTTTTTGAGAAGTCTAGCTACAGTTGCAGTCGGCTGTGCTCCATCTTTCAGCCATTTTAAGGCTTCCGTTTCGTTAATAGAAACGGTTTCCGGTTCGGTTCTGGGATCATAGTGTCCGAGTATGCTCAGGAACGCGCCGTTACGGGCATTCCGGCTGTCAGTCACGATCACCCGGTAGCTTGGTTGTTTGTTTGCACCCATTCTTCTAAGACGTATTTTAACCATAGTGAGTGTATTATGCGGTACGGAACGTGCAATTGTCAAGGTGACGCATTGTTCAGTTAGAAATCCGACAGTCCATATAGAATATGGATATGTTAAATGAGACACTAATTACGTTATGCGGGGAACTGCACGACCAGGGAATACCCAAATCACGGATTGCCAAGAGATTAG
>JAQTOJ010000194.1 GCA_028713395.1 Dehalococcoidales bacterium
CGCGATGTAAATACCCGGTACGATGTTGACGGAATTTCCGATACATTTCCACCAGCAATCCAAAATCTTTTTCACCGGCTTCCCGCAAGGTTCCATTCACGGTATATGGCAACGAAAACTGGATATAGCGCGGTTCAAAGGTATAGGTCTGATGGGTGGTTACAATGCCGTAGCCATAGCGTTGATAAATGGCGGCGCGGCTGGCGCAAAGGGCGGCCATAGCTCTTTCCCCACCTTCGTAGAGATCACGAAAATGCCGAGTCATCACGGCACGGAGGTGTCCGTGGCGACGATAAGCCGGGAGCGTCCCCACGTAAGTGATGCCGGAAATGGGCGCATCCACGCCGTTCATGCACATGGTGAGCGGCCAGAACCCCATAGTAGTAGACAGTTTACCGTCTTCAAAGCCGCAGAGCGTCCATTCCGGACGCATGCCGTCGTTGGGAGAGGAAGTCATAATCAAGGCGGTGGAGGCTACCCGCCGGAACTCGTCCATTTCCACGGTCTTAGCTGGCCGTACCTCGAATGCCATCTTGTTACCTCGCATTATGTCAATTATTTTGGCACGTTCAGATGATCGATCGCCCATTGCAATCCATCCACCTTGGTATAATCGAGCGGCTCATCGGGGGTGATCCCTTTCCCCTCAATGAGATGGCCGTTGGGCGTCAGCCAGCGGGCGATGGTCAGGTAGATGCCGGAACCATCCGGCAGGTCAAAGAGTTGATTCACGCTGCCTTTGCCGTAGGTGACGGTGCCGGCGATGGTGGCGCGTTTGTAATCCTGCAAAGCGCCGGTCAGAACCTCGCTGGCGGAAGCGGAATAGGCATTGACCAGTACCACCATGGGCAGCGTGATTTTCGGCGAGACACTGACCACGGAAGACGTGGTTTTATTGCCATTCCGGTCAACCACGGTGACGACGGTGCCGCTATCGATGAAGTGACTGGCGACGCGGACGCAGATATCCAGATACCCACCCGGATTATTGCGCAGATCCAGGACGATCCCGGTGGCGCCGTTGCCTTTGATAGTGTTCAGAATGGGCGTCAAGTCCTGATCGGTAGTTTCGCTGAAGTTGGTGATGGTGATGTGGGCGATGGTGCCTTTCATTTCCAGAATCACCGAGGGAACTTCAATGGTGGCACGGGTGATCGTCATGGTCACGGTTTGGGTTGCGTCTTTGTGCAGCACGGTCAAAGTGACAGAGGTGCCTTTCGGTCCGCGTATCAGCAAAACGGCATCATTAGCGTTCATGCCCGCAGTCGATTTCCCGTTGATTTCCAGAATCAGATCCCCAGCTTGCATACCGGCGGCGGCCGCCGGGGTGCCGGGAATGGGGGCGATAATGGAGACGGTGCCGTTATCCATACCGACATAGGCGCCGATACCTTCAAAATTACCCGCGAGCGAACTGCTGAATTCTGCGAATTGAGATTTGCTCATGTAGGCGGAGTGAGGATCGTTGAGCGCGTCCATGATACCTTTGAGCGCGCCTTCAGTCAGTTTCTGGGCATCGATCTTATCCGGTTCCACGTACTTGGCCTTGATCATACCGTAAACGGTATTGATCAGGTTGGTATCGATCTTGTCAATGGTGGTGGTGGTAGTCCCCGTAGTGGCAGTTCTGCCATGAAAGAGATCCAGGGAACAACCACCGACAAAGGACAAGAGCAATCCGGCGGTAATGACCAGTGAAACCAGGGTAATCCGCATTTTTTTTGGCATGAATATCTCCTCTCGGTACTGCAAATTGTTTTTGGCTAATCCATAGGTGGTTTCACAAACCCAGGGGATAATAAGTGTGAGAGAATCCCCTTTTAATCCCCCTTCTCCGAAGGGGGGAAACTATAACTTAAACAAGGTAACGGGTAATTGCTTGAGCGTTAATTTCTCCTCCCGGTACTGTAAATTGTTTTTGGCTAATCCATAGGTGGTTTCACAAACCCAGGGGATAATAAGTGTGGAAGAATCCCCCTTAATCCCCCTTCTCCGAAGGGGGAGAACTATAACTTATTTAATGATACGAGGAATGAAAAAGGGGCAAGTAGACCTGTAAGCCGAGTTCTGTAAACAGGAAACCAGCAAGCTGGTTATCCTGGCCGGTGACCATCTCTCTAGCCCCGGTGTTACCACCGGGATCCTGCGACCAACCCGGGGACTGGCCGGGCGTCCATTATCCCCCTATTTGGTCTTGCTCCGGGTGGGGTTTTCACGGCCGGTTGGTCACCCAACCGCCGGTGAGCTCTTACCTCACCATTTCACCCTTACCCCGATGCAACATCGGGGCGGTATGTTTCTGTTGTACTCTCCGTAGGGTCACCCCTCCTGGGCGTTACCCAGCACCCTGCCCGGTGGAGCTCGGACTTTCCTCCCCGATTCAACATCGCGGCGGTCACCCGGTCTACTTGACCCAATCTTAGGCTATTACATTCAGGTAAGTTAGTCAACCATCCGTTTTTTTTAGCGAAAAGGAAAAATGGCGCCATTTTTCCCTTAGCCCCGCAGAGCCCCCGTAAAAGGGCAGACCGCTATCTTGATATGCCGCGTGGTTTTATGAAGCCTCTTTAGCCCGCTGACGAACGAGGCGCTACCACTGGATATCCTGGGGTTTCAATTTAAGGCACCGGGCGATTTTCCGCCGGGTGGAGGGACGCGCCGTCATGCCGGCTTCTACCCGGACGACGGTGTTGGGGGAAACGCCGGCCATCTCCGCCAGGTCGCGGATGGCCAGGGCATGTTCGTGCCGGATTCTCTTTAACGTTTTCATAGCTGGTATAGTAACATATTTACGACATAGTAAACAAGCACTGAGGCAATTATATTTTACGATGTTTGTGTGTACGTTATGTTACTATTAAGTACTTGTTTAGTATCATGATAATCAATAACATCAGGGGCATCACAGTTTTGCGCGGGATTTTCCGTCAACGGGTTCCCCTGACGAACCGAGAAAGCCTTTTATAAAGCAAGGAAACAGCGGCAAAAAAGGTAGGCGAAAACAAGCCGGAAAAACATATAACCCACAGATCCATTCATTTTCCGACGAGCATCCCCTTCTTTTTGGCTTAGGGCTCGTTGCGAGCGTATTTCATATTTATAAATGTCTACCGGCATTTGTGAGTTAGTGTAAATCCCTGGATTCAGGGTGATATGGGAGGTAATAACGATCCACAGGCGAGACGCCTGTGCCACCAGGAAGACGCCGGACACAAACCAAATCACGGAAAAGTGCGGCGTGTTTTCTTGACGGGGTTAATATCAACTCCCCCTGTATCTCCCTCTCGCATCAATAACGGGACAGGCTCTTTTAGGGGGGCAGTCTGAAAAAACCATATCACAGGCCAGGCAAGAACAGTCCCCTGCTTTTAACGAAGGCGTTTTGCCGGATTGCCGCCCCGATTATGCTAGGGGTGTGCCGTTTTCGCGGGAACGACAGTAAGTGAAAACCGTTAGCCATGAACAGTGAGCGATAAACCGTTAACTAAAAACCCAACCAAAACCGAGGAGACCGTTTTCTAAGCCCTCCCCTTTCTTTTGACCGGATAAAACTCCGCCAGCAATCCCAGATAATCCGGTAATTTGTGCAAGTCCGGTTGGGGAAACTCAAAAGTGAAGCCGTTGCATTTTTCAATCAGATTGTTATGTAAAGTATAAGTCTTGCGGAATTTACACTGCCCGGCTTTATCGTTCTTACAATGATGGCAGCGGCCATGTTCGTTGATAAATGGTTCCAGGATAAACAGCGGGGCTTGTTCCAGGTATGCCCGATGTTCATCGATCCGGTTGAGGAACAGCCGGAGCACAATGCCCTTTTCTCTCAGGTAGATCCGCGCCGCGACCGGTTTACCTTTGACTCCCCCTTTGGAGTAAATGATCATGTAGCGACCCCAGACATATCCGCT
>JAQTOJ010000195.1 GCA_028713395.1 Dehalococcoidales bacterium
ATACCCGGATATTTGCGATTTGAGACGCGCTTATGGCGAGATACCATTAAAGACCAAATAAACTTGAAAGCGAGGGACGAGTTGATGACACCAGACGAAATTGCCTTGAACTTGGAATTCGAACAACAACTGCATAACATGCTCTATGACGAGAACGGAAACCCGAAACCAACGGGGCAAATGGATCTGTTAATATTCCTGGCCAAAGAAACCCGTTTTATCCGTATCAGTTTCAATAAACTGAGAGAAGAGCATGACGAACGAGTACTAGCCGGGGCTTCCTGCCAGGCGGAAGTCAATATCGTAGACACCACCACTAAAGGCATACCAAAGGCTTGGAAAATTACCGGTTCAATCGGGGGGCTGCTATTAATCGCCTGGCTGATACTTCTCACGCTGAAGTCAATGGGCTTCTCGTTCTAGATTATTTCTTGAGAAATATTAGTGGACTAATTCCGCGCGACGGGAAAATTTTAGTCCACCCAGATTCAAAGATTGTCAAAATCCGCTTATTTTATAAGACCCCGGTCGAAAGGCCGGGGCTTCTTTTTTTATGACTTTACGGTCTGTTTTTTACCGGTTTTCTTTTTGATGGAAGTTTCTGATTGACCTACGGCGTATGCCAACGTAGAAACAAGGAATTGATTAAGACTAACCCCTTCTCGGTTCGCCATCTGGTCAAGTTTGCGGTGCAGGTTCTTAGGTGTCCGAACCAAGAATTTTCCACTGTATTCTTGTTCACTTCGCGGTAGAGGAATATCCATACCATCTTCGTAAGCTATTTCTAGCCAAAGGTGGCGAGCTTCCTCTATCATTTTCAATGCTTCCTCTACCGTCTCTCCTTGAGACATGCAGCCTGGCAGGTCTTCAATCTCAACAAAATATCCGCCCTCCGGTGCAGATTCGATGGTCACAGGATATTTTAACCCGAGATAATATTCTAACGGTGGACGTTTAGTAGTCGATGTCATTTTACTCCTCCAATCCTAAAATCTTGATTATTTTATTGATATACGGGCTTATCACGTACTTTGTATGTTTGGGAGTGATTACGATAACTGGGATAGCTCCTTTTTTGTGGAATCCGATGTGACTCCCGCCACTTTTGCGTTTTTCGTAACCATAAGCAGTAAGCAGTTTTTCACAATCCTCGACCGTAATATGAGTCTTGTCGGTAAGGAATTTATTTATCAATCTCTCTTTGCTATCCATATTATTATGATACCACCAGTAGTATCACTTGTCAAGGGGTCTGAGCCTGTTATAGAAAATATATTTCAGAAAAATAAAGTAGAGAAATAGCCTCAAAGGGTCTTGACGTTGAGCGTGGGAAGCGTGATGAATAGGAACAGTTGAAGATGAAGGAGTAGAGGTAAAATGAAAAAGATAAATCTAACAATCGGAACCATCTGGCAGGATCGGGGAAACGGAAAACAGTTTGAGGTCACCGGCATCAACAAGGAAACCGGCGTTATCCAGCTCAGTAACGGTGACGGTTACAAGACCATGACTGAATCCAGCTTAAGGAAAAACTATAAGCTGATTGCTCTCAGGGGAAAAGAGGTTGCGGCAGCGCCTGTAGTGGTCAAGGAGACGGTAGCGACCGAGAAGGCGACTAATGATACTCCGGCACCAGAAAAGACGCCAATTCAAGCATCGGAGAAGTCCGGGCGCGCGGCCGGTGGCAGAGTCCAATTGGGTGATGGCAAGGTTATCCCCGGATCCAAGTTCATCGTCGACGTATGCGGAAAGACCCGGGAGGAAACCTACAAAGCCGACAGTCCAATCCGCTGGCTATTGAAACCAGCTGGACAGGAGCTGCTCAAGACCCATGGCGCCAAGGTCGTCTACGGCGAACCGATTAGTAAATAATATACCACTAGGTAGGTTCCCCAGCCCCTCATTGAAAGGGGGCTGGGGATTTCTTTTATTTGTGACTAATCTTAAGAAAATGTAACCAATTGTTTATCTATTTAGGGGTTTTACGCATTGACACCTTGTCAATGCGTGTACTACAGTTAATGTATACACGTTGACCCGGTATACCTAACTATGGTAACATTGGCGTTTAACACGTGTACATGGCAATCATGGAGTAAGGAGAGGCGAATGAAAACGATTGCCGGTTATATTGTTCTTACCTGTAAATTCCATCGAGAAGGCAAGCAATGGGTTGGCGAGAATGAAGAATTAGGAGTATCTTCATTCGGTTCTAGTTTCGAAGACGCTAACGAATCCCTGAAAGAATTAGTAGTTTTACATCTAAATACCCTTGAACGGCTCGGAGAACGCGATAGAGTTTTTGCGGAAAATCATATCAAGGTTCGTTCGGTTAAACCGAAGAATCCAGTTTCCTTGAATATATCCGCACAAAGCGACCATTTTGTGACGCCATGTGTTTACCCGATACAGACAAGGGAACTACAAGTTGCGTAGATACACCAAAATACCAGCCATTACTGGAGAGCAATTAATTGTATTGCTTGTTAAGGATGGATGGGAAAATGGTGGTAAATCAACCCATGGTATATCCCTTTTCAAATTCATAGATGGGAAAAACATCGTAACAACTGTCAAAAATACCTCAGAAAATATTCCCGAAGGAACGCTGGGAAGCATTTTGGGGGTAAAACAGACAAGAATAGGGAAACGTGGATTGCTCGATTTAGTTAACAAATACGGGTTAGAATAAAACAGACCGTAAAAAGACCCCGGGGTTGTTCCCCGGGGTCTTTTTTTATTTCGCGGTGTTACCGTCATGACGAAAATACTCAGACTGGCGTTTGGTCTGGAAGAGATTATCGACCGGCGAAAACTTAGCGTGCTCATCGGCAACCATATCAAAACCCAGGGATTCCAGGTAGCGTTCGGTTGTCTTAATATCAGAGTGACCCAACATCTTCTGGAGGATGTAGATATCCATGCCGTTGGATTTACACAGGGACGCCGCGGTATGTCGGAAAACGTGAGGCCCGCGGCGTTTGTCAGTGACGCCGGCGAGTTTGGTGATTCGGAATATAGCCACCCCCAGCCCGTCTTTAGTAAGAGGCGTCCGCTCTTCTGTTAACCAAAGCGCCGGGAGTTTGTCATTACGTAGCAGCAGGTACTGGTTGATGGCCACCCGGGTTGATAGACCGATTTTCACATACCGTTCTTTCCGGCCTTTGCCCATGACCTTGATAATACCGTCGTTGAGGTTAATGTCACTTCTCTGGATCCCGGCGAGTTCGAAGAGACGGAGTCCGGTATCAATGAATGTTAGCAGGATCGCCCGCATCCGGATGTCGAAGAACCGACTGCCGGAACAAATCTTCATGATGCGGTCTATTTCATCCCGGGTAAAAGGCATCACTATTATTTTTTCCAGTTTTGGACCTTTGACGTTCTCCATTGGGTATTTATTCTTTTTGATCGCGTGTTCGCCGATCAGCCACTTGAACCATGTCTTAAGAGACCGGTAATGGACGTGAACGGTTGACGGAGTGCACCCACGTTGTTTTAGAACCAACAAGTATTCCCGAATTTCAATCGGGGTTGGCACATGGTCGTTGCAGTAATCCAGAAATGAATTCAGTACCTGGCTGTAGATTCGGTAGGTGCCCAAGGATTTATTTTCCTGTTCGACCGCTTGCAGATAGCAAACGGCGAAGGCACCGAGTCGAGAATTAGCCTGTAGCGGGTCGAGAATGCTTTTGTAGGCACGATTTCTCTGGGTAGGCAGCGGGTCGAGCATATTCTTTTTAGGCGAAAAGTGGTGTTTTAGCTTCGTGGTATCCCTGGTCGGATTCGAACCGACGACCCGCTGCTTAGAAGGCAGCCGCTCTATCCAACTGAGCTACAGGGACGTACAAACCACACGTAAATTCTACGACAAAACGCTGGGTAAATCAACCGTCTTA
>JAQTOJ010000196.1 GCA_028713395.1 Dehalococcoidales bacterium
CAAAATACTCAGTCCGCCGATAATGATCTGTGGGGTCAGCTTATTGCCGCCCACCATTACTCCGAAAATCCCGGCAAAGACCGGTTCCATGGTCATTACCACCGCCGCGCGGGTGGGTGAGACAAGAGATTGCGCCCAGGTTTGCACCAAAAAAGCCAAGGCGGTAGCTAATATAGCGGTGAGGGTAACAATACCCCAAATGCCGGCGTCCGGCGGCAGAGTGATACCTCCAGGGACGGCGGCAATCATTGTAACTACCGCCACCGTGCCGACCTGCAAGACCGAAAAACCGTAGGGTTCGTATTTGACCGACCATTCTCCCAGACCGACAATATGAACCGCGTAAAACACGGCGCACGCCAGTGTGAGCATTTCCCCTGGTCCCACTGCCCAGCCGCGTAGACTGAGCAAAGCCAGACCGAAAGTCGCTAGAGCCACGGCCAGCCAGGTATTCCGACTAATCGAGCGGCGTAATATCAACCAGGACATCACCGGCGTTAAAACCACAAACATTCCAGTGATAAAACCGGACACTGTAGCCGAAGCGTAAAGCAAACCGTAGGTCTGGGTGATATAACCAGCGCCGAGCGCCAGACCCAACAGCATGCCCTGTTTGAGTTTTTCACGGGTAAAACCACGCAATACCTTGGGACGCAGAATAATCATCACAAGCGTGGCTAAAGTAAAACGGATCGCCAGAAAATCCATAACCGGCACGCGGGCGATGGCCTTTTGCATAGCGAGGAATGTCCCTCCCCAGGCGGCGCAGACACCTATCAAAGCTATTAAGGCTATTGTCGGGGAAGATTGCCAGTTTTTTACCATTTGGATTTATCGTCCATTTTAACACGTCCGGGAGTTCATCACATCCATTGCCATTTTCCAGACGGTCTTCTATAATAGGCTCATTACGTCAATAGTGGGAGAAGATCTATGGCAGAAGCGTTTTTAACCGTCCGCAACCTGCATAAAAGCTTCAACGGCAACAAAGCGGTGAACGATGTTTCGTTCGATATTAACCGCCAAGAAATATTCGGTTTATTAGGTCCGAACGGCGCCGGTAAAACCACCACCATACGTATCCTCTCCACCGTGCTGGCGCCGGATTCCGGTGAAGCCACCATCGGCGGATTATCGACCAGCAAACAGTCCGCCGACGCCCGGAAACTGATCGGGGTCTGCCCACAAGATCTGGCGCTTTACGAAGACCTGTCCGCCCGCGATAATTTGATATTTTTCGGCAGGCTGGTAGGATTATCTAGCCAGGAAGCCAAAACACAGATGTTGCAAAACTTAACCCTGATGGGACTTGAAGAGCGTGCTAAAGACAAGGTATCCAAATACTCCGGGGGCATGAAGCGGCGCGTCAATCTGGCCATTGCTCTAATGGGTAAACCGGAACTGCTCTTCCTTGATGAACCGACGGTGGGCATTGACCCGCAATCCCGCAACAAAATTTTTGAAACTATTCTGGGTTTGCGTGAGAAAGGGATGACGGTGCTCTATACCACGCATTACATGGAAGAAGCCGATAGGCTTTGCGATAGAATCGCCATCATGGACGGCGGGAAAATCGTAGCCATGGATACGCCCCGTCACCTCAAAGCTCAGTTCGGTGAACCGGAGAAAACCTCATTGGAAGATGTTTTCTTGAAACTGACGGGTCGGAGTCTGCGGGATTGAGGAATTAATGAAACGAGCTTGGGTGATCACATTCCGTGAGGTGCGCAACTATTTACAGGATAAAGCGGATTTGGCATTCAGCCTGGTGCTACCGATAGCTACTTTTGCCTTGCTCTACGGCGCTTTTGGCGGTCAGGGTGATTTTCACGGCACCGCATATATTGTCAACGAAGATAATGGCGCCTATTCACAACAACTGATAGACACCTTGAAGAAAAACAAGAGCCTGACCGTTGAGATACTTACCCGGCAGGACGCCGAAAATAAGTTGTCGCGTTCCGATATCACATTGGCTTTGTTTATACCAGCGGATTATTCACAGCAACTAAGCAATGAACAGGCGGTGCAACTTGCTTTTATGCAAAGGGGAAACGGCGGACAAGAGGGGCAGATCGTAGGCGGTATCATCCGCGGCACGGTTAGTGAACTGAATCAGAGCTTCAGCGTGATCAGCCAGGTGGAATCTATTGTCAGTAATCAAGGAATACCTCAGGACAAAATCCACATGGTCACTTTGAACTATCTGGATCGAGAAAGGCGCTACCCACTGGTAGGCGTTTCCGAAATCGCCATCGGTAACAAACCCAACCTGGTGAACGAATTTTTACCCGGCATTATCACCATGTACATTCTGTTCGCTATCAGTATCAGCGCTGCCGGCATCGTGGAAGAACGCCGTAAAGGCACACTTGAACGGCTGCTCACAACCCGTCTGACACTTGGTGAATTGTTTACCGGTAAATTTTTAGCCAGCGTGGCACGTGGTTTTGTGCAGACTCTCATTCTATTGTTGTTATCCTGGGCGGTGTTCGGGCTTTTTACCCCGCTCGTCTTTCTGGAATGTCTGCTAGTTACGCTGATATTCGTCATGGCTTCCAGCGCCATCGGAATGTTTATCGCTTCTATCTCACGCACGCAGGATACCGCCACCTGGATCGGGGTATTTTTCACAATGATAATGACCATGCTCGGCGGCACTTTTTTCACAATTTCCAAAGGCACGGCGCTTTATACATTGAGTAAAATTTCCATCAACGGTTACGCCAACGATGCGTTCAAGACATTGATTTCCAAGGGCGCCACCATTTCCGGCATCGGACTGGAACTGGTGATTATGATTGCGGTCACTATTGGGGCGCTACTGATCAGCCGGTTGGTCTTTAAAGCTATCCCGCAGGGTAAATGAAATGAAACACCTACATAATATCGGGCTATTGACTGTTAAAGATTTAAAACTCTTTGCCGCCGACCGCATGGCGTTGATTTTCGCCTTACTGTTCCCCATGGTATTCGTGGTTTTGTTCAATTTTGTCATGACCGGAGTCAACAGCAGCGATGAACGTCTGGTCTTGAGACTTGCTACCAGAGAGAGCCCCGGCAGTCTGAGCTATCAAGTTATCGCCGCGCTGGAAACCAAAGACAAAGCGGCGCTGAAACCGGGCGAACCGGATATCGTCTGGCTGACTGATTACCAGCAGGCGAAGCGCGATGTAGGAAATCAGAAGATTTCCGGCTTTATCGCCTTCCCGGAGAATTTCACAGAAGCCGTCATGATGGGTTATGGTACAGAGCTTGAGGTCAATATCAACCCCTCGAATACTCAGTCGGCTGCCGCTCTGAAAGCCCTGGCTCAGAGTATTTCCGCGGAGATCGGAGCGAAACAGGTAGTAAACAACGCCGTTATCGGGCTGGCGGTAGAAAACAGTCTGGCCTCCCCTGCTGCGGCGGCCAACCTTTCCGCGACGATTCAATCGGTACTGGCGGGACAAACCGGCGGACCAACCCCCACCCCCCTGATCACCGTTGCCACCAATACCGTCGGCGATATCGTGGCGGAAAATCCCGCGAACTTCGTGATTCCCGGTTACCTGGTCATGTTTGTGTTCTTCACAGCCGCTTTCTCCGCTGTCCAGATTGTGAAAGAACGCCAGAATCATACCATGGAAAGAATCCTAACCGGCTCTGCCACACGGAATGAAATTCTCGGGGGTGTTTTTGCCGGTACCGTGGTGAAAGGGTTGATACAGATCACTATTTTTTGGGCGGTCGGCATTTTCATCTATAAAATGGACCTTGGGATCGCGCCGCTGGCGGTCTTCTTGCTATCCATATTAACTATATTCATGGCTTCCGCCTTCGGGCTAATGCTTGCCAAATTGGTAAAAATCGAACGTAGCGCGTCCTCAATTCGTGTGTTGGCATCAC
>JAQTOJ010000197.1 GCA_028713395.1 Dehalococcoidales bacterium
TTTATGATTTCCAGAAACCCAAGTGATTAGCCCTCCAATTTTATGGATTCCCGTTTACAGGGGATGACCGTAAACATTTTTAACCAATTCTTAACCGTAACCTAACCGGGTTTTTACCATCATCTTATACGACCTTAACCGGTTCGTTACCCGGCGGTAGTATATTAGAACTATAAACAACAAAAAAGAGTTCGGCAAAGAAAAACAAAAAGCTGAATACCTAAAAATAAAATACAAGAACTCCTCTAATAAAACCCAACCACATCCTCCTCTACAAGGCGAAAGCCAAAAACCCCAGAAGGGGTGAGAAAACAAGGGAGAGGGCACCAACCACCCTCTCCCTCATTTATTTCCGGCAATCTTTACCGCAAGATCAAATGTAACAAGCCCCCCACACTCAATGCCGCGATGACCATAATACCCGTGGCGCGCAAGGTAGCTTTCAATCCTAGTTCTTTGGTCAAGATCACAAAGGTGGCAATACAAGGAAAGAACATGGCCAACACCACACTGCTGATCACCAGTTGTGATGCCGTCAAATTTAACGGCGTGAGCATGCCCATGGCTATATCTTTACGGATAAATCCCACGACAATGGCGGTAACGGCTTCTTTAGGTAATCCGAGCAATCCAGTGACGACCGGCGCGGCGAATCTGGCAATCGCATCGAACACCCCAACGGAATACAGCAACCCGACTACCAAAACAGATATCAGGACGATAGGCGTGGCTTCCAAGATAAATCCCTTGACACGCATCCAGAGCTTCTGGGCGACGGCATGCCAGGGTGGGATGCGGTAGGGTGGTATCTCGGTGAGCATCTCCGGGCTGAATCCCCGGGTGAATTTGTTGATGATGAAGCCGAGTAGTACCCAGACAATCACCAGCGTGCCGTAGACCATAGCCAGGTATTGGGGGCCGGCTTTACCAACCAGTCCCCAGATCATCGCTTGTAAAGCTGCGCAGGGCACGGCAATAGATATCAGCGTCGCCGCGATAAACCGTTCTCTTTTACTTTCCAGGATGCGCGTGGAGAGTATGGCCGGGACGTTGCAACCCAGTCCCAGCATCGTGGGGATAATGGCATACCCGTGCAGTCCGATGCGGTGAAGCAGGGTGTCCATGAGCACCGCCAAGCGGGGCAAATAGCCGGTATCTTCCAGTAAACCCAGCACCAGGTAGAATGCCACAACATAAGGTAGCACCGCGGCAAACTCGATGTATACGGCGGTTGTCAGCAGACCGAACGATTGGGTAAAATTCACCTGTCCATTGACCAGCCTGCCGATTAAAATTTCGTGGAGTAAGCCCGAACCCCCTAAGGCATGGCTCAATTGCGTCAGCGGTCCCAGCAGCAGGTTAAAGAGGGGATTAAAACCATGGTTGATCAATCCTTCGCCGATAAAACGGATAATGCCGAAAGACCCTGCCAATACCGCCAGCGCGATGAACATCCCGGAAAAAGGCTTGACCGAAGCATCCGCCAGTTTTTCCCGCCAGGTATGATGCCGGTGGGTGATTTGCTGTACCTGAGTAACTATTTGGCCGATGGCGGCCCAGCGCTCATCGGCGGTACGGGTAGGCGAATCCCCCTTGACAGCCAGTGGAAGAGCTTCCACCAGTGTTTTGACACCTGTGCCCGCGACGGCTACCGTCGGGATGACCGGCACGCCGAGAATAACTCTTAGCTTCTCCAAATCCAAATTGATACCCAGGTGTTTGGTATCGTCCCACATATTCAGAGCGATAATCATGGGTATGTTTTGTTCCAGCAATTGGAGTGTGAGATACAAGTTACGCTCCAGGTTGGTGGCATCGACGATGTTGATGATCGTATCACCATCTTTGAGCATCTCTACAGCCACACGTTCGGCATCGCTGGAGGGATCGAGGGAGTATGTCCCCGGAACGTCGATGATCTCCGCCGGTTTGCCGTTAACCTTCATCTGCCCCCGGCTATAGCCGACGGTCGAACCGGGGTAATTGGAAGCGATCACCTGCACGCCGGTCAGGCGGGAAAAGAGCACGCTCTTGCCCACGTTGGGGTTACCCATCAAGAGGATTTTCATTTTTCTATTTTTACCAGGATTTTCTCTGCCATACGAAAACCGATGGCGACCTGTCCTTTGTTCAATCTGACAGTCACCGGCCCTTGAAAAAACATACCCCCGATGCGGGTGAGTTTTTGCCCTTGTCTGATACCCAATGAACTCAGGCGGGCGGCGATATTATCCCCGCCCCCGATGGCGGTCACGGTGGCATATTGGCCATTCGCCAGCCGGGTCAAAGGCAAAACGCCGTCTATTGACCGGTCATTAAGTGAGGAATTGCGTTGACGAAAGCGGAGCATCTTCCACCCCTCCCCTCCGGATTTGAGAATTACTTTAATTGATGCGGGCGGCATTTTGGACAGATACCGGTTAATGTCACATCAGCGCCCGTAATTTTAAAACCGGCCGCTTCCGGCACTGTGTTCTGGACGATTTTGGTAAGCGGATATTTGAATTCGGTGACTGAACCGCACTCGTTACAGACCAGATGATAATGCTCGGTGGTTGGTTTAAGTTCATAGTGATGGTGTTCTTCAGAAAAATGCAGCTCTTCCACCAGTCCTGATTGCTTGAATTTTTGCAGCGTGCGGTAAACCGTAGAAAGACTCAGCCGGGGATATTTTTTATGAATCCGCTGCCAGACTTCGTCGGCATCCACATGACCGCGGCTGGTGCGGATCGCTTCCAGAATGATTGTGCGTTGGTTGGTCACTTTTAGTCCGCGCCTTATGATTTCCTGTCGGGTGGTTTTCATCTCTATATCCTTATTGAGTTGTTGCAAATGATTACCACTTGCAACTTAAGAGTAGCAGATCTGGACGGCGGCGGTCAAGGAAAAAGATTTGCGTTACCCAATTTCCGTGTGCCATAATAAAATGCATTTCATTTTGGAGGCAGTTTTATGAGCATGCCGGAATTTTCGTTAGAAGGTAAAGTCGCCATCGTCACCGGCGCCAGCCGCGGTATCGGCGAAGCCACGGCGCTCGGTTTTGCCCGGGCGGGAGCCAATGTCGTGGTCGCCAGCCGGAAGCTTTCGGACCTGGAACGGGTGGCGGAAGATATTCAAAAAATGGGCAGACAAGCTTTGCCCGTCGCTACCCACATCGGAAGACTCGATCAAATACAAAACCTGGTCGAACAGACCGTGAACAAATTCGGGAAAATCGATATCCTGGTGAACAACGCCGGTACCAGCGTTATCTGGACGCCGGTGGAAAATATGGAAGAGCGCGCCTGGGATGTGATCATGAATCTTAATCTCAAGGGGTTGTTTTTCTTGAGCCAGGCGGTCGCCCGCGTCATGCGGGAAAAAGGCGCCGGCGGCAGCATTATCAACGTTTCTTCGGTAGACGGCTTGAAACCGGAAACCAACAACAGCGCTTATAATATCAGCAAAGCCGGGGTGATCATGGCCACGAAGGTCATGGCGCGTGAATGGGCGCAGTACAAAATCCGTGCTAATTGTATCGCGCCGGGTTTTATCAGCACGAAACTGATGAATTCCCGTTGGGATGTCGATCCCGACAATAAACCACACGTTTTAAATCGGATTCTGTTACATGGCGTCGGGGAACCGGATTTCATCACCGGAGCTATGGTTTTCCTGGCATCCAACGCCTCTTCTTATCTAACCGGTGAAACCGTCACGGTCGACGGCGGTTATATGTTGACATAACAATTCCCTCTGTATCTCCTCCCGTATCAGGTACGGGACAGGCTCTTACTAAGGGGAGAGCGAAAAGACCGATTTATTATCAGTGGAGGTAACGTAAAAATGATTGATATATCTCAATTTTCACTTCAGGGAAAAGTCGCGCTGGTGACGGG
>JAQTOJ010000198.1 GCA_028713395.1 Dehalococcoidales bacterium
CGTATACCGGCATTCTTCGCGGTGTTCACCGCCTCGATCACATCCGCCCGTGGCGGGTCCATCATGCCTATCAACCCCAGATAACATAACTGGCTTTCTACCTCTTCCGCCACCCAATTCTTAGATTCCGGCGGTAGCGTTTTACGCGCCAAAGCCAGGACGCGCAAGGTTTTATGTGCCATCAAGTTATTTTCTTCCAGCGCTTTCCGTCTTTCCTCTTCACTCCATACGCGTTCTTTCCCATTTTCTAAAATAAAGCCACATTGTTCTATTACTGAAGTCGGTGCGCCTTTGACATAGCCAATGATGTTACCTTCCTCACGATGGATGGAAGCCATCCGCATGCGGGATGAATCAAAAGGCAGCAGCCCGATGCGGGTGTATTTTGACAATACCTCTGGAGTTAAGCCGGCTTTGGCCGCGGCCGTGAGCAGCGCCCCCTCAGTCGGATCGCCGATCACATTCCAGTCGTTCCCACCCTCTTTTTGCCGAACTACCCGTGCCGTTGTGCACAATCCCGCGCACTTCATCGCTTCCCTCAACGCCTGGCTGATATCCTTTAATTCTTTCCCGGTATTGTCCGCCACATGACCGATTGGAGCGTAGCCCGTGCCGGTAAAGTGGTATTCCCCTTCAGGAATATGAATTTCCGTTACCGTCATCTGCCCACGAGTCAATGTTCCGGTTTTATCCGTACATATGATCGTCGTTGCGCCCAACGTCTCCAGCGTAGAGAGCTTCTTTATCAGGACTTTACTTTTTGCCATGAAGGAAACCCCCAGCGCCAACGAGACGGTTAGCGTGGCTGGCATACCTTCCGGCACGAGCGCTACCATCACTCCCAAGGCAAATAGCAAGTTCTCGATCAAATTAAGTCCAAGAAAACGCCCGATCACAAACATCACGATACCGATAGCAACGGCGGCAATCGAGACAACTCTTCCCATCGCCGCCAGTTCTATTTGCAAAGGGCTGGGACGTTCCACTACCTGAGCGCTCAGGCGGTACACCCGCCCGAACTGCGTATCCAAACCGGTTCCGTAGACTACCGCTACCCCAGACCCGCGGGCGACGATCGTACTCATGAAAATCAGGTTAGGCAGTTCGGTATCCGTGAGGTTGGTTTCCACAACCGGGTCGGCGGTTTTCCGCACCGGCGTACTTTCCCCTGTTAAACTTATTTCGCTGGTGTAGAGCTCATAAGAACGCACCAGCCTGGCGTCTGCGGGCACTTCATCGCCCTCTTCAAGCAATATAACGTCTCCCGGTACCAGTTCCGTGGTTGCCAGTGTTCTCTCTTCGTTATCGCGCAAAACTCTGGCACGGTGCGGCACCAGTTTTTGCAGCATCTTCGTGGAACGTTCGGCCATGTATCCCTGAACGAAACCGATTCCGGCGTTCAAGAGCACCACGCCCAAAATCGCAATACATACTTTGAGTGAATAAGGGTCATAACCGGCGATGATATAGGAAATAAATGAAATACCTGCCGCCACCAACAACAAGATTGCAAACAGATCACGGAATTGCTTGATAAACTTTTTCCAGGCTGGTGGCACGGGCAGAGAGGGGAGTATATTATAACCAAAACATCGATGTTGCTCACCGACTTGCTGGCTGGTTAAGCCGCTACGGCTGCTATCGAGTTGTATGTAAACGTCGTTAGAATCTAAACGTGCGATTTCACGCGGCGTATGTTTGTTGTGTTCTTGCATTTCGTTGTGTTGGTTGCCTGTACCAACGAGGGATATTATAACACCGTATTATTACAATCATATTACGAAAAATGATAGAAGGGAGCATTAAACAAGCTCCCTTCTATCATTTTTCATACACCTGCGTTTATTGTGTGATTTCGCTGGCGCTCAAAGCCTCCGCCGGCACATCCACCACAACCGTCTCGCCGTAATCTTTATAGGTCGCGCTCGCGGTCATGGTCATCGTCATCGTATTGAAATCGGCAGCTTCGGCCTGCACATCTGCGGGCACGAATCCCATGGTCGCGCTTATATCTGCCTTCATCGGATAGAAGTTTTTCTTGTTGATCCACTCCTTGACGGACATCGTTTTTATTACTTTGCTCAGGTCTACATTGCCCATCTGCGAAAGCGTTTCCTGCTGCTGGGAAAGTATCCAATCCTGAATCGCCTTCGTATCCGGCACCACTTCCAGTACGTAGCAGTCCGCGCCGTTGATCGTTTCACTACCGGTGATCGTGACTTTTACGGCTTTTTCCAGGAATGCCACCTGCTGCGCCAACTGATTTTGTGCTTTCCAGATATCCGTTGTCAGTTTTTGTTTCCCCCATTGTGTCCCAGTCCCCACCCCATTCACCCCGATATACATCCATTCGTCTTTCACGTACGTAACTATATCCATGGTATTCTTACCCTGACCCGGCACATCCATCGCCAGACTCATATCCGCCTTGATCAACTTTTTGGCAATATCGAATAAAAACACCCCTTCGGTATTGGTTGTCATTTTACCCGGTTCCTGACCGCCCGTCACCTCGAGGATCATATCCATGGTCATATCCAGGGTCATTGTAGTTATGTTTGGGTACCCGCTCACCACCTTCGCCGCCACCTCATTAGCGGTCAGCGCCTTCGTAGTTGGCACATTCGCGCAGCCGGTCAAACCAATCGTCAACAGAAACAACGCAGTTAATAACAGTGTAAATATCTTCTTCATCAGTCTTTCTACCTCCAACAATTCATAAGTATTTTGTTATTGCAAGATGCTGATATAAGCTTCTTCTAAAGTCGGGTCTCTTTTCAGCATGGACTCTATATTCTCCGCGGTGGTTTTGGCTTTTATCTCATTTTCTACCCCTGGCACCGGTAACGCAATGATTGTCAGTTTTTGCACCGGCCCGTCCCAGAAAACATTCACTTTTTTCACACGAGGTAATTGCTCCAGTTCTTTCACCACATTCACGTCTGACTTTTTCAATATGATATCGAACACCGTGATCTGGCTGAATTTATGCTTGATGTCGGACGGTTTCCCCCGCGCCACGATGTTACCTTTGCTGATGATCGCCAGTTCGCTGCACAATTCATCGGCTTCTTGCATATAATGGGTGGTCAGGAAAATGGTTTTACCCTGCTTGGTCAGCTCCGGCACAAAATGCCTGACCTCCTGCGCACCCATCGGGTCAAGCCCTATCGTCGGTTCATCCATGAACAGTATTTCCGGGTCGGAAAGCAGCCCCCGCGCAATATGCAGCCTCTGCCGCATGCCTCTGGAATATTGTTCCACCGGCCTTTTCCCCACATCCTTCAGCCCCACCATCTCCAGCAATTCCCCTATGCGTTTTTTCGCCAGCTCCGGCGCCAGATGATTCAGCGCCGCGGCATATTTCAGGTTTTCCGGCCCGGTCAACCGCCCGTAGAGTCCGCGGTCGCCGCCTAAAATCAACCCGATCTTCCTTCTCACCTTCACCGCATCTTTCACCACGTCAAAGCCCGCCACCAGCGCCTTACCGGTGGTAGGCGTCAACAAGGTGGAAAACACCCTGATCAGCGTCGTTTTCCCCGCGCCGTTCGGCCCCAGCAACCCGAAAACCGTACCTTTCTGCACTGTCAGGTCTATTTCATCCAGCGCCTTCACTTCCCTTTTGCCGGTGATCGTCCGCGAAGTGTAAACGCGTCCCACTTTCTGACATTCGACCATGATCTGCGTATCCATATTCACTCTCCCTAGCTAAGATGGCTCTAATTCCAGCGTGCCTCTTCTTTTCGCTATTTTTTCAAAAGTCACAAACCCCAGGTACCCGATAATCAGATATCCGGAAACGCATTCCTGCCACTGCCGTTTCTTTGATTTCCGCTCCGGCGCTAACTGCGGCCTCAGCGGTTAACTGCTGCCTGACA
>JAQTOJ010000199.1 GCA_028713395.1 Dehalococcoidales bacterium
ATGTCAGAGCAAATGCGTGGTTGATAAAAGACTACTTGCGTTTAGGATTTGACTATTACAACTCTAAATATGGCGCGGCACCATATAATGGACCATCTCTTGGAAGAATTTGTGGTGCCTGGGATCCCAACACTGAGCCTTATTTATACCAATACGCAGGGAGTCCATCTTACTATTACCAAAATAACATTTACTTTAAACCGACTTTTGTTTCGGGTGCTTTAAATTGGATTGAATGGGCGGTTTGCCATGAACTGGGGCATCAAGTAGATGATAAGTCTGGCGGGGTTCCATTTCAGCAAACGGGTGAAATTGAATGGTCACAAGGTTGGGCTGACTTTTTCTCTATCTCTGCGATCACGACATTGACTAGCGATACCCCATACCTGGACCTGGAGCATCTGCCTCCAAGTGGCGTTGAAGGCGCTCTTTGGGACATTAATGACAATAACATTGACGGCACAGATAATTTTTGCGATGCCGGTTTATTATGGAACGCGGCCAAGCAAGCTAACACGTTCCCTCAGTTCTATGAATATTATATAAACTCACTCGATACCCCGGCAAAAAAAGAATCTGCCAGGTTAGCTGTAGCCCAAAATGTGCCGTTGTGTGTTATTACACTACCAGCAGAGATTGTATCCTCCTCTTCTGTCATTTTAAAAGGGAGAACGCTAGCCATCGCGGATAATGTGACTACTACTGTCTTATTCGAATGGGCACCAGGAACGACTACTCCTCTTGTGTCTCCAAACCAAACTACGCCTTTAGTTGTAAGCGGTTCTTCTCCATTCTCGGTTTCGTTGGGCGGATTGTCGCCAGCTTCCTTTTATTCATATCGGGCTTTCAGTACACCTGCGGTTGGCGATTATGTTCAGTTTGAAACCCCTATGCCAACTACTTACTCGCTTATAGTAAACAGTAGCGCGGGTGGCACGGTAACTAAAAACCCCGACCAATCCACGTATGTTTCTGGTACTCAAGTAACACTTACCGCTTCTTCCAGTTCCGGTTATGTCTTTAACGGCTGGAGCGGCGATCTTACCGGGAGTACCAATCCCGTCACCATCACCATGAATTCTGACAAAACCATCACCGCTAATTTTTCTGCTTCAATCCCAACCTATACCCTTACTACAAGCGCCGTTAACGGAGTGATCACAAGAAACCCTGATCAATCTAGCTATGCTGCCGGCACGGTAGTTACCCTTACTGCTTCTCCAGTTTCTGGTTATGTTTTTGGTAGTTGGAGCGGTGTTGATTCAAGTAATGGCGCTACTGCTACTGTTACTCTGTACTCCAATAGGAGTATCACTGCTAGTTTTAGTCCTCAGGTCATATACTACTATATTGCCGCCTCCTCCGGAGGTAACGGTATGATTTCTCCGTCCGGGGCTATTTCCGTCTTACCCGGCGGTTCGCAAACTTTTTCTTTCTACCCTGATTCAGGCTGCGCCGTCTTCAATGTCGTAGTAGATGATGTAAGCCTAGGTGCGCTTCCCGGTTATACTTTTACTAACGTTACTACCTATCACACCATCGCCGTATATTTTTACCACCTCGCGCCAACAACCTATACGATCAATGCAACAGCCTATTCACCGGGGTGGATCACTCCGTCTGGCACGAGTACCGTTACAGCGGGCGGTTCTCTCAGTTTTACTTTTGGAGCGCCTTATGGTTGGAATGTTGATAACGTTTGCGTCGATGGCATGTACATCGGTGCCTGTTCCAGCTTTACTTTCAGTCCCGTGTATTCCAACCATACGATTGTGGTGACTTTTTACCAATGGTACGTACCTCCGCCTCCGCCTCCGCCACCGCCCCCACCGCCCCCTTCCACCCAGTACTATGTAATAGTCTTTACGGATTATTCATCAGGCACTTTTACGCAGGAGATATTATACGCTATTCTGGAAATGACTCCGTAGATAGTACTGTATTACTACCCAATATAGTTGGCTAGCAAAAACAACCAGAAGGGGTTGGTATTAGCCAACCCCTTCTGGAATTACAAGTAAGCGTTATTTTTAGTTATTTTCTTGCCTGGTAATATTCCATCGTATTTTTCAATGCTTTAGCTGCGCGTTCCAGCGTGGAGAATGCAGGCACGCCGCCTTCCTGGAGCGCTTTGATCGTTTTCCGGGCTTCCGAGACGCCGCCGGATGAGAATGGCGAATATACTACCGCCAGCACCGGCTTCCTGGATCGTTTTCTTAAAGCGGTGACAGCCCCCACGCCACCCGGCACGGTATCCTGTCCGTTGGCTCCGGCGCTGCCCATGCCCAGCCCTACCAACAAAACCACGTTATCGATGTTCTCATCCGCTTCCACAATGTCCATGATGCGGTTAAGCTGCACGCGGTTGGAATTGCCGGTATCGATGGGGTTGGTCATACCCCCCCCGATTACATTATAGAAGGTGTTCAGCTCGTCGATCGTCTTTTTAGTAAAAGGCGGCACATCGATGCCGGCTTCGGTAAAAGCGTCGGTGATAGCTACGGATTGCCCGCCGGAACCGCCGGTCAGTCCCACTCTGTTCCCTTTGACCGGTTCCACGTACAGCAAAGCCTTGATGGTATCTACCATCTCATCCATGTTCTTTACCGGAATGCCGCCAAATTGCTTGATGGCGTCTTCCCAGATGGCGTAGGGGACGGCTAATGAGCCGGTATGGGAAGCAATGGCGCGCGCGCCGCTGGCGGTGCGTCCGCCTTTCCAGATAACCACCGGTTTGATCTTCGCTACCTTTTTCAGCACTTCCATGAAGCGGCGTCCGTCCCTCAAGCCTTCCAGGTACATGCCGATGATTTTGATCTCTTTATCCTGTCCCAGATAATCCAGGAACTCCGCCGAATCCAGGATGATGCCGTTGCCGAAGCTCACGGATTTGGCGACGTCCACGCCTTGCAGATGCGCTTCCAGTGAAAAGTTGATTGCGTGCGTGCCGCTCTGGGAAATGAACCCCACCGGTCCCCATGAATCGTCGTACTGTCCGCCGGATTGCTTGATGGCGACCCGCGGGTTATACAAGCCCATGCAGTTCGGGCCGATGATGTGAAAGTTTGCCGCCTCGGCTTTGGCTTTCAGTTCTTTTTCGTATTGCCGCCCTTCTTCAGTATTGGTCTCGGAATAGCCGGAGGTGAAGAAGTGCGCCGCGGCTGCGCCTTTCTTGATCAGGTCATCCAGCACGCTCATGGCGTATTTCCGGTTGACGGATACAATCGCCAGATCGATCGCCTCCGGCACTTCCAGCACGCTCTTGTAATTCTTGATTTTCAGCTTTTCCTCAATGTCTTTCCCTGTCTGTTCGTTCACCTGCACCGAGTACTTGCTGCCCTTAAAATTACTCAACCCGCGCAACCACATGTACATCCCGGAATCCCCCACCACCACTACACACCTGGGATTAAAGGCGCGGTCGAGTTTAGTGAAATCTGCTCTCATTTTTACTCCAAAAACATATTCTGTTGAATCGTTTGTCAAAACACTCGAATTTCATTTTAACGTAATTGGCGTCGTGAGCACAAATCGACACGGGTATAATCAACTCTCAGATAGAGCCCTCCATCCCCTTGAAAAAGGGGATCCAGTTATCGGCACGGGTTTGGCAGCGATTGCTTTTTATGAGAGGTTTTCCTACCCCGATGATGCGATTCTGAATTGCTGGGTGATTTTGTCCAATCTACAGGGAGTGTAGTGAAATGCGGTTTACAGGGATTTATCTCCCTTTGGTAAAGGGAGATATAGAGGGGTACAGACCGGATACAATGGTAACAAAATAGACCGGACACATGGGTAACAGTTAAGGTTTAGGTAGGAGGTGCTACCGATGCCTTGGAAGGAGACCCGTGCGATGGACCAGAAAATACAGATGA
>JAQTOJ010000200.1 GCA_028713395.1 Dehalococcoidales bacterium
TGCATAAGATAAGAATAGTCAGAGTCCTTATCGAGCGTCCTCCTTTTCTGTTTCCAATCAGAGAAACCAGCCACAAGACCTATGCCAATGCCCAATGTAGATATTATCAAAAGCGTTGAGACATCAAGGTCTTTGCCGCTTATTGCTGTCGCAACCTTAGTAACAACTGGAAAGGATAGGCTTTTAATACCAGTCCACCCAGCGATATTTAATGCTCCCATACTTCTCCGGTAATCAGTTAACGAGCTTTCGATATCCTTTTTTAAATCTTCCACTCTATCTTTATAAACGGTTTCATCATCGCATATAGAAATGGATTTTGCTGCATTACGAATTGAGGCAATAAATCTTTGCCTTTCATCGCGGTACTTTTCCCTGTATTTGATCAAATCATTAGGACTAATATCTAAGATATTCTGTGGAATATAATCGCGAATCACTAGGGTGGCTAGTTGTTGAGTCTGTTCATCCATTGGGAAATCCTCAATTTCACCATTGTATTTAAAATATGTGGAACCAGTCCATGCGGAAGATCTATCTGATAGTAATTGTAGATTATTCCTTTTAGATATCTGCTCAGCAAGGTATGTCATATAAAGTGCTCCAAATTCGGTTGGGACGCAAAGCCAGTCATCATGTGCTGCTGCCTGCCCTTTTGCGATAATAATGTTTCTAAGCTCAACATCCACCTTATCCTGATGAATCCGAGTATAAGCATCCGGCATATCAAACTCTAAAGCCGCTGCTTGCCATTCTCCAGCATCAATTTTATTTAAAAATTCTTCCGCAACATCCTTCGTATACATGTCTGGATAAATTGGGATTCCAATTTCACCAGTTTCTGCCAATATTTGCACGTTCTTTGGGTCCTCTGGCGTATAGCCTTCGGGCACGATACGGTATATGCGGTCCCATAAGAGAGATGCACTCCATAACAAAGGATAATTGTGGAACTCAATAGTAGGATAATAAAGTACATAGTTTGCCATATCGTTTCTTCCTTCGATCAAACGACCAAGCTCACCGGCGACAATGGAGCGCAGCAGATAAGCCGGTCCGGTTGATGCTGTTGTTAGTCACAAAGCCTTACCACATCAGCCAATGAGATTATCTTCCCACTTTTATCACCTTTCGCCATGTGACTATCCCAAATCTTTTTAATGTTAGGCTTTAATGTTTTTGCCAGTTTATTGGACTCCTGTGAACGAAAACGCAAGCCAAATACATCATTCTCTTTGCGGCAGATCCATAAATGTCCACGTTCGCCGTGCTTGTACTTAAACTTGATATCGAATACCGTAGTAAACACGCCAAAGCATTTGAGCGAACCACGTGGGCCGTAATAGAGGTCAATCAAATATGAATCCTTGGGAAGTTTCGGCCAATTCTCATACATAGGCGGAAGCTTAGCGGAGCCTACCATAGGCTGGTCGGTTAGTTCTTTCTGTTTCTTACGGTATGCGGCTTTCGCTTCGCTTGAAAGGAAACCAGTGTATATCGTCAGAAAGGCACGGTGTTCAGCTAAATCCGATTCGGTTAGATTATTTAGTGAGAAGCCATTCCGTTTGTCCGTTGGACGAGATATGAATCTTGTTGCTCTGCGCTGAGCCCAACGTTCTTTGGCTTCATTCAAATCTGCATCAGATACCTCTCGCGCGTCGCGCCAAAGTAACGTGAACCATTGGCGAATAGCATCAAGGTGTGAAGCATCACGCGTTACTATAGCCGCCTCCTCCCAGCCCCCTACCTCATCCCCCTCAAAATTAAGTCCGTTGCTGGAAATGTTGGCAGAACCAACTAAGGCCGTCTTCGGCCCTACGATCACTTTAGCGTGCAGACGGTCATGCTGCTTAACCTCTACACCTTTTTGCTTCCGTAAAGAGTCAATTGTGCTTGGGTTGGTTGCTCCGCTCCGGAGATTGCAGATCAGCCTTATCGTCTGTAGCCGTTTTAACGTAATAATCGATTCTGCGCCCCGGCCCCAGAACGCTACCGCAGCAAGAAGTTTACCATCCTCTGCAATTATAGACGTTAATTGTTTTTCATAGTTATTGGAAGTCAAGAACATACATTATTTCCTTGTGTCTAACAATAATTATCAGTCTGTATAGCTCGGCGAATAAAGACTGTTTATGACTGCATAAGAAGTCGCCGGTTTTCTCGTCCCATTATCTAATTCTATAATCTCAGCCCTTTGCTGATTATTCAGCAATTACACACTCCGGTTTATATAGACTGTATAAACCAGCCTATAGCCCATCGACCGGGCTGCGGATGCCGTGGTGGGCAAAATGTAAGCCGCAAGCGATGGTTGGACTGACTTTATTCTTGTTTAGGTTCAGCCTGTTGTTCACCTTGGTTCAAGAGTTTATCCGAGAATGAGATATCTTCCTTGGGTTGCTCCTGAGACGCTTCAGATTCCGTCTCATTTCCGGTATCTTTCGGGCGACGGGCAACTTTACCGTAGAAACGTCGAACCCGGCTCTGTGCTTTGGTAGCCTCATCGCCTTCGATCACATCCCGCTTTAGAACTTCGTTCATGAGAACCTCTGTAATTTCTTCTGTTCCTACTAAGACGCCATCGGACAGTTTCCTGAGTTCGCGGCGAATCACGCCGATGACTTCATCTCTGAGCATGAGTGCGCCAAGAACAAATTTATTGACCGTGAGTATTTTTTCGTGAAATTCTTCTCGCGCTGCTTTGATCAAGCCCTCTTTACACACGATGTAAAGTTTTTCTAGATATTCTTCATTCTTTATATCGAGTTCCTCAAAGTTAAATGCACATACAAGATCGTAATTTATTGGCTTTTCAAACCTAATCTTGTAAATCTGCCACACTATCCCGTTTGTAAGGATGATCCACGGAACCCCATTGTTCGCTCCGTATTCAATGGCTTGTCGAATATGATTTTCTTTGAGGTCAATCCCGATGGCCTTGGCCTCAATCATATATTCAACCTTGTTTTCAATCTTGATAGCCAAATCGCAAAAAGTCCCTCTAATGGCAAATTCGCTTGTTACATCAAGATACTTATCATACCCAAAAACCTCGGCCAACATATCTTTAACAATGGAGACCGTATCCGACTCGTTCACGTCCCGATCCTTGGCGATTTTTAAAACCTGCTGGAATTTAGTCACCATTCGCACAAGTCTGTCAGACACACGCTTTGGCATCATCGCTATAGTCCTCCTGTTTCTTTCATGTCTCGTTCAGTACAACAATGTTTAGATTGATCCGCATAAGACGCGGAATACCGATTTATGATCCATATAACCACTCACTTGCCGCAGCGGATAACAGGTCGATGGTCCCTTGGAATCGACCAATTGTCTCCCCTGGCAACTTCTATAATGGCGTATTATACAGGCTGGTATAAAATCATCCACCAGGCCGGAAATGCCCCTTTTTTACCTAAATGCCCCATTCGACTCTTTCGACTACGCTCAAGACAAGTACGCTCAGGGCAAGCTTAAAATCAACAACTTATGCTACTCTGCGTAGTACGCCACAAAGCACTCGAAGATATTAACCACTGAGACACTAAGACACGGAGATTATTCGTAATTCTTGCCCTGAGTATGTCGAAGGACGTAACTCGTAATTAGTAATTCCCTTGGCGTCCTTGGCGCCTTGGCGTGAGCTATCCCTTCTGACTTCATTTTTATCTGCGTTTATTTGCGTGAATCGGCGGTTTCAACCCAAAAAAACGGGGGGGACAAAAAATAAAAAAAAACGGAACAGCGGGTGTGATATTAATAGGGGAAACCCACGGCTCTTTCTCATCTGAATACAGTATCTCCCCTCCTTGCCAAGGAGGAGCTTTATAGTCCCCCCTTAAATAAGGGGGGATTTAGGGGGGTTACTCTAG
>JAQTOJ010000201.1 GCA_028713395.1 Dehalococcoidales bacterium
GAGCGCAAGTCCCGCAGTGAACATAACCCTTCTCAATCGAACAAACGGCTACTTCACATTTCCCCCAGAACGGTTTACCGGCGCAGGCCTGGCAGCCGGGGCATTTCATTTTCGTCTGCCAGGCGCAGTCACCGCAATAAGCGCCGCAGCGGGCAATAAGTTGTTTATCCATCAAGCAGGGTTAACCTTTGTTTTCCCATTCTCTCCCCGCTACCGGGTTGTTCTTACAGAGCGGCGCATCCGCCGGCAACTTGCGTTCAAAAGCCGGCGCATAACAGTTGATATTGCAGGATTCGCAGGGCACTACATCCTTGAAGCGGTTTTCCCTGACTTTCTGCGGCCAGTACGGATCGGCGATCAACTGGCGGCCGATTGCGATCATATCCGCCTGACCTTTTTGCAGGATGGATTCCGCGGCTTCCGGCGTGTTGATTCTGCCCACCGCGATCACGGGGATTTTTACCGCTTTTTTGATCGGTTCTGCCAGGTAAACAAAGGTGCCCATGGGGTATTTCTTGGGCGGAGAAATTGGATTCGGTCCCCAACCGCCGGTTGAAATATCCAGCAGGTCGACACCGGCTTTTTCCAGTTCCTGCGCATAAATCAACGATTCGGGATGAATCTTGCCGTTTTCTTCCATCGCGCCCAGCCGGAACATGATGGGGAAATCCGGCCCGACGAAAGCGCGGGTAGCGCGGACAATATCCAGTCCGAATTTCATGCGGTTTTCCAGGCTGCCGCCGAATTGGTCGGTACGGTGATTTGTCGCCGCATTGGCAAATTGTGAAAGTAAATAGGTATGCGCCCCGTGAATTTCAATGCTGTCAAAACCCGCTTCCTTGGCAATGCGGGCGCCCTTGGCGAAGCGGTAGATGATCGAGTCTATTTCTATTAAGGTCAAGGCACGCATATCTTCGCGGGCGGAAGGGGCCACTCTTTCTCCGGCATCCGGGTAAACTTCTTTGCTGGAGACCTGGGTGCCTTTGCCCTGAGGGAAACGATTGTTTTGCCAGAGCTGCACGGCCACTTTACCGCCGGCCGCATGCACATCACCGGTAAAAACACGCAGGCGTTTGATGAAATCCTGCATGCCTTCGTTGCCGCCCCAGAGGTCTTCGCAGGCAAAATTATCGATCGAGGTATCGCCCGTCAATATTAAACCGGCGCCACCACGGGCGCGTTCGCTGAAAAAGGCTCGGGCGCGGCGGCTGTTCATGCCCAGGTTTAACTGGATGGCCGGGTAAACGATACGGTTCGGGACGACCATATTACGTATGGCAATCGGTTCAAATAATTTCATCAAAAATTCCTTTCACTGACAGACTCGTCACCATATTACTTGGTTGACCGGAACCACGTCAAATCCGCCCGCCATAATAACCGGTGATGATAAATTATATATTTCGAACCTGTTTGTATAAAAACAAAGTAGCGTCAAATCGCCAAAAGGATAAGCCTGAACGTGAATTGATGTGATTCTTATTTGTTGTCTGAAGCAAGCTGGGCGATCTGTTGGTTGGCTACCTCGATCAGTCCGTCATCTTTACTCAGGCTGATGAATTTGTTAAAGTCGGCGATGGCTTCCGCATTTTTGCCCAGGACTTTGTAGGCGAAAGCGCGGTGGTAAAAAGCCTGCGGCATGACTGGATTCAGTTCGATGGCTTCGTTGCAGTCCCCGATGGCAGCGGCGGCATCGCCCAATTGCAGCAAAGCATAGGCGCGATTAACGTAAGCCTCCGGTTTGTTTTGTCCCAGTTCAATGGCCTTGTTGCTGTCCCGGATGGCCAGATTATATTGCGCGGTGGAGTTATAGGCAAACCCCCGGTTGATGTAGGCTAATGAGAGATTGGGATCGATTTCCAGCGCCCGGGTGCAATCGCTGATAACTTCTTCATATTTTTGGAGCGAGGCATAGGCGGCGGCGCGGTTGACATAAAGTTTCGCCAGGTTTGGTTCTTCGGCAATTGCCAGGGTGTAGTTCTCAATGGCGGATATATATTCGCCACGGGTGGCCTGTTTGTATGCCTGGGAGAAATACCATTCGGCGCTGCCCTGGGGCGGCGCTGAACAGCCGGCCAGCAGCATGCCGGATAATATCAGAAAAGCCAGAGAAAAAGCGGTTAATTTGGTTTTCATTTAGCTCCGTGAGAGACGAGACAATCTAACTAATAGACAACATAACATTACAGGCTTGGAGTGTCAATATGATGGCCGCCGGTGAAGGCGTACTGATTGGAAACGCCTTCGCCGGAGATTACCGCAATCTTTCTGTCTTTGTAATGGAACCACCCTTGATAACCATTACGAAATACCAATAACCGAAGCAATCTTGCCTCATGATGAAATCGCCTTACCTGATGTGTTTGGAAAGAATGACATTGCCGCGCCGTCCTCTTCAGGCGGGCTCCTCGCAAAGATGAATGATTATTGCTAACTATTAACTTTTCTTTTCCAGTTCGTAGAGCCGGGCTATGACATCCTGGACTAACCCCGAGCACTTGGTGATCCACGACCCGGATTCACGATATTGCTGCACAATAACGGGGTCGTTGAAATCGATGCCCACGAGATTTTTACAGATGATATCGCCGTGAGCTGCCCGGAACTGCCGCACCAGTTGCGCCGCTGCCAGCCGGGCGGTTTCTTTGGCTTTAAGTGCCTGTTCACCATTCTTCAGGGGCACGCGATATTTTAATCCCAGGTAGACGGCGGCGCTGGATAGTGCGCCACAGCTTGCTTCGCGTTGGGCGGCAATGCCGCCGTTGAAAGCCGTTGAAGCCCAGAGTAAGTCCTCGCTGCCTAATTCCGTAGTTTCCCACATAACTTGCAGGACAGTCGGGCCTCAGTGGTTTCCCTGGCGCATCAAAGCATCAGCCTTGGTTTGAGCTTCCTGCAGGCTGTACTTAAACTGTTTTTTCATATTATTCCTTTTCCTTTATCTTGAAGATGCGGGCAGCATTGCCGCCGAGAATTGCGTCTGTTTCTGCCTGGCTGAAGACGATACCGTCTTTCCCTTTTACTGTCAATCCTTTGATAATACCGATCCATTTTTTATTATCGATCAACGGCTCATAGACCGGACCGTCCGTGGAGAATAATACCTGCTCGTGACCCATGATATCGAGGATACTGCGGAGGGTTTTACGGAACAACGCGGGTTTGGCCAGAGCCATCAATTGCCACATCGCCATATCGCCGGAAAGGTTGGCTTTGTACTGGGCAATGGCCGCCCATTCCTGCCACCACATATGCCCCATGTGGGCGGCGATAATTTGCAGTTTGGGGAAATCCAGCGCCACATCATCGAGGTGCAAAGGATGCGTATATTTCGCGCGGGCGCGTGCCAGCAAACCGCAATGGGTCAACAGCGGTACCCCGAACTCGTTCGCCACCTCCAGCACCGCGTAGGCTTCTTTAGAATTGGGGTAGAAGCCGTTGTCCGGATGCCACTTCAAACCGTTCATTTTGAATTCCCCGAGGCAGCGTCTTAGCAGAGCCGGCGCATCCGGACGCCGCGGGTCGATACCGGCCATGGAAAGTAATCTGCCGGGATACCGGGCGGCGGCTTTGGCGCAATATTCGTTGGCTTGCATAACACGTTCGTTGGAAGCCCCCATATCGTAATTGTCCATCATTAATATGACCGAAACAGCGATGCCGTTAACATCCATGCGCTTGACGAGCTTATCGCAGTCCAGGTCGTCCATATAGTCGCGCAGCGTGGGATATACCTCATCGACTGTGCGATGCACGCCGTTACGTGCGGCATCTTCCAGTAATCCGGCGGTGATCTGCCGTCCTGTCTTTTCATCCGAGGGCAAACGCCACCAGTGATAATGCACATCAATGATCATCTTCTTACCCCCTT
>JAQTOJ010000202.1 GCA_028713395.1 Dehalococcoidales bacterium
AGAGCGCCAACCCCCAAGAGCGATGCGGTAAAGGCTAGGCAATACCCGAAGCCGTCTCCTAATCATCCCTGGCGCTTGTATTTTGGTGGCAATAAACAATGATGGTGACTAATTCGCTGGACATTTTTGGTGACATATTCGCTGGACAACAACAATCCGGGTGAAATCAGGCGGTCAAAGACCTAAGAGTATTTAGGCAGAAACATGAAAAAAATCTTTGTCAGGGCAGGTTTCAAACCTGCCCGAATTATCTCAGTAATACTACAAAGAAATAATTATTCAGCCGGGTTCATTACCCTTCCCAGGAACAAAATAGAGTTCGTCTTAATATCCCGGATTAGATAGATGAAGGAGCGGTCGATAGTCAGACTCTGCGGCATTGACAAAACCCCGATGACGACGCCGGTGGCCGCCGCCGCTTCGGTCCCCGTTTCATCTACGGAAACATAAGCTTTATGCGCCACGTCCGAGATGTACAGATCCTTATTCCCGTTCATCCCGGAAAAATCGGCGGCGCCGGGCGTAAAAGCCAGCGGCATGCCCAATTTGGATAAAGTGTCGTTGAGCTTGAAATCCGATTCATTTTTAAATTTGGGCATTTGTAAGGCCAGCCTGCCTTCCTGCAAGCCACAGAAGGTTGTTTTCAGAGTGTTCAGGTTTAATGAACTCTCGAAAGCAGCGAACGTGCCGGTATCCGGCACCAGCATGATCATGGACATCTCGTCACCGGTATATTTTCATTCGACTGCCTGGTATTTATTGCCGGCATAGTAGCCAAAATTCGCCGTCTGGGACATCATCTTTACGTTCACGTTTGAATTATCTGTTAAATTGAAAATGCCGTCATGGGTATCTTCAACTCTGAACTTTGATTTCCAACCGGCTTTGAAATAAATAGCATCGGTCAATACCAACCGCGTCATAACGTTGACTGAACCCGCCGGTAGCAGGTCCTGGATCCGGTTGGCAGTTTGGTCGCTGACCCAGTTATTGATCGTCAAGCGGGAATCTTCCGGGGTTTTGATGAAATCGAGAGTTCTCAAACCCGCGCCGTAATTCACCGCTAATGTATCCAGATAAGACGGGAGGAAAGTGTAGTCTTTTTGTCCCCAGATAGCATTGACAATGTTTAACTTGAAGCCTTCTTTGACAGATTTCCCCCGCCCGGCTAATTGTGTGCTTAAAGCATTGAGGCTAGAGTGAATTAGGGTGTCACTGTTGGGGAAATGCAAAGTCGCCGCCATCTGTGCGGAGGTTTCGGTTTTAGCGCCGGCGTAGGTCATTGCCAGCGCCTGGGAAAGACTATAGGGTGAAAAGAAAATGTTGCCGTCTTTTTGCGCTAGCTGCTGGTAGAGGTCAAGCGCAAAGCGGCTATTGCCGTCAACCAGCGCCGCCATTGCCGATTGACTAAGGGCAGCCGGGGTTTCACGGGAAAGGTTGGATTTGATGACTTGCCCTGCCGTCCCCTGCCCGCAGCCTATCAGACCGGTCAGCAGGACGATTATTGCGGTGAATAGTAGTACTTTTTTCATATGCGACTCCTCGCACTATTGTGTTACCAGGATATACTACTTGACGTTAACGGTCAGTTGTAACGTGCGGGCGGCTTTGGTGCCGCCTTCCCACGGTTGACTATATTCAAAAGTGAGTACGGCGCTGCCCTGTTTCAAGGGTTTTAATGTCCAGACTTCTTTCCCGGCCGCCCCGACGATGCCGGTATTTTCCGGTGCGACATAGTTATGCTCAAACTGAGAAATTACTTCAGGATTACTGTTTCCCGGCGTGGCGGTCCAGCTAAAGCCGGTGGTTTGATTAGAATCCAGGCTCACGATTACCGAACCGGGATACACAACCTCAATTGTCTTCACCAGATTCGGCGTGGTTTCAAAGTCCGCGCCGGTGATTGCCAGGGTGACGGATTTGGTGCCGTCGTCCAGTGGAGCAACACTGGCAGGCGTGTTTGTTTCGGATTTGCAACCGGATGAGATGAAAGATACTAATAACAGGGGCAATACCAGAATTGTAAATATTTTTTTCATATTCTTCCTTCGTTGTCGCAACTTTTCGTTTTACGATGCTCTATTTATTATAACGCTGCAATTCCTCAAAGGTTGCTAATCTATGTAACCGTAACTAGGCGGTCGATATCTTGTGGTATACTCATATTTAGTTATGAAAAAAGAATTAATGGATATCTTGGTATGCCCCGTCTGTAAAGGCAAATTAACGCTCACGGTAGAGAAAGAAAACAGCCATGAAGTGGTAAGCGGTTATCTTTATTGCGCCAAAGGCGATGTGAAGTACCCCATTATCGATACCATCCCCAACCTGCTGCCCCCGGAAAAACACCGTTAGTCCGGTCGGTAAGTCACATGGCTGCCCGGTGATTCCCAGACCGTCACGGCATTGATTTTCACCGGCGTGCTTTTCAGTCTTTTTTTGAGTTCGTTAAAAATGGCAGCGGCAATATTTTCCGAAGAGGGATTGTTTTTCTTGAATGGCGGCAGGTCGTTGAGGCAGGTGTGGTCATAAACGGCGATTATTTCTCCCAGCTTTTTCTTCAGCTCGGTAAAATCGTACCCCAGGCCGATTTCATTTAATTTCGCCGCTGTAACCGTGGCCATCACCTTGAAGCGATGTCCGTGCAATGCCTCGCATTTCCCTTGATAGCCGCGTAAGAAGTGGGCGGCGTCAAAATCCATTTCCACCGATATTTCGTACATTTGTCCCTCCCCTTTCCTTCTTTCTTCAGTACCACCACGATTGTCCGGTTTCTGTTTTCACTGGAACGGCTTATTAGTTTCTTTAATATTCGATATTGTTTAGTATTTCGTTTTTCACCGTTTCTGCTTCAGGATTTAGCTTCCAACTTGCGGATATCATCAAGGGAGCGCGGCAGTGTCTGCAGCATTTCCCTGACTGTCTTTCCTTTGACCGGATGTATCAAACCCGGGGCAATTTCTTCCAGCGGCATTAAGACAAAAACCCTCTCTGCCAGTCTTGGGTGGGGGATAACCAGTACCGGATTTGAAAATACCTGGTCGTTGTAAAAGAGGATGTCGATATCGATCGGGCGCGGGCTATTCACAGGGCCGGGTTTCCTGCCCATTTCCCGTTCTATATCCTTTAGAAACCTCAGCAATGGTAGTGGTTGCAGGCTGGTTTTGCCCCGGCAGACCATGTTCAAAAAACGGGGCTGCTGCGTGTTGCCCACCGGCGCCGTATCGTAAGGCGCGGAGCACGCAGTCACTTGAACCTTGTTATTGAGCTTTTGCCGCGCTGTTTCAAGGTTATGATGTTTGTTTCCCAGATTGGAACCGAGTGCTAAATAAACCTCATTCATATCGTTTTTCTCTTCAGATTGGGATAATTATAACATCCGCTGTTAGCAAACCGTGAAAACTGCTGTGCTATAATTATGGCAGAATACTAATGAGCGAGGCGAAAATAACTTACCATGGGCACAACCACGACCAAAAGCAACTCAAAATCACGTTTCCTGGCGGGCACCGACCAGGACTATAATCTTTGGGCGCTCTTCCGTCAAACCCGCGATGCCATGATCAAAGCCAGAGAAAGAGAACTCGAAAAACACGGTATTTCCAGCATCCAGGCAGCCGTCCTCTTTACCATCCAGGATATTGGTCCCGAGGCTACCCCGGCGGAGATTTCCCGCAGATTGGTACGCGAACCGCATTCCATTTCCGGGTTGTTAAGCCGGATGGAAAAACAGGGTGTCATCAAACGCGCTAAAGATCTGCCGAAGAGAAATATGGTGCGCATCAGTTTGACCGCCAAGGGGAGAGAGCTTTACCAATATTCCACGCAACGCC
>JAQTOJ010000203.1 GCA_028713395.1 Dehalococcoidales bacterium
CATCATTTCCGTTTCAATGCCGCCCGGTGCTATGGCATTCACGCGGATACCGAATTTCCCCAGGTCGCCGGCAAGCCCTTCGGTCAAAGTAACGATTCCCCGTTTTGAGACGGAATAAGCGGAAAACAGGCTGGCGCCGTGGCCGAACGCCATCACGGATGAAACGTTGACAATTGCGCCGCCGCCTTTTTTGATCATCGATTCCGCTACCGCCTGGCTGAACAGCAGAATGCCTTTCAGGTTGATTGCCATGACGGCGTCCCAGTCAGATTCCTGCCAGAATGTGATACGGGCTTTTTCCTGGAACACTTTCCAGCGGTCTTGCATTAATCCCCGCATGGCTTCAAATTTCTCTTTTTCTGCCGGCCCCGTGCCCGAACCGGCGCCGGCGTTGTTAACCAGAATATCCACGCCGCCGAACTCGGCAATGACACGTTTTACGAATTCGTCAACATCGGTCTTGTTTTTGACATCTACTTTGCCCATCAAAGCCCGTCTTCCGAGCTTCTTAATATCTTTAACGACCTTTTCCAATTCCCCGTTGTCCGCCACCAGGTCACAAACTGCCACGTCAGCCCCGGCTTCCGCCAGTAACATGGCGGTTTCCATACCGATGCCGCGTCTTGCCCCTGTGACTATGGCGGTTTTACCTTGTACTGAAAAACTGGGGATGCTCAAAGTATTGCTCCTTTCTGCTCAATCTTTACCTAACATCAATTGCATCATCTCTACGTCCAACAGCTTGTCACGTTTGTTTCCTACCTCCCGCATCGTGCCGATGTGCTCAAAACCGTATTGCCGGTGCAGTTTAACACTCACCTCATTGCCTCCGGTGATGCGGGAGAGAATGGTATGCAAACCGGCTCGTTTACCCTCGTTAATCAATGCCTGCATCAGCTTTTTACCCAATCCCTGGCGCCGGTATTCCCGCCTGATATACAATGAAATCTCAGCGGTTTCGGCGTAGGCACAGCGGGTCGACCATTCGCTCAGCGATCCCCAACCTAAGATCACGCCGTTTTCTTCCGCTACCATGATAGGGTTGCGCGGGCCGTGGGCTTTATACCATTTACGTTGTTCGCTCAACGTTTTCGGTTGGGTATCGAATGTGGCATCCGTGTTCAGGATCGCTTCGTTATAAATTTCCGTGATACCGGCGATGTCTTCTGGCAAAGCCTTTCTGATTATTCTCACCATAAATTTGTTCTCATCTCAGGTCACGACGCCGCCATCGACGATCATCGTTTGCCCCGTAATATAACTGGCCGCATCGGAAGCCAGGAACACCGCCACATCGGCGATTTCGTTCGGTTTGGCCATGCGGCCCAGTGGTGCGGCGGCAGATAAAACCTTCACAATTTCCGGATTCGACCACAAATAGCGGGTCAGTTCCGTTTCCACCAGTCCCGGTGCGATGGCGACGACTCTGATATTGTGCGGCGCCAGATCCCATGCCAGTCCTTTGGTTAACATAATAATACCGGCTTTATGCACTCCGTAAGCCGTGCTTTGCCTGGGATAGGGGTTACGTATAAACCCCTCTATCGAGGCAATACTGAGAATTACCCCGCGTTTTTGCGGTATCATCACCTTACTTACGGCCTGGCAAAATAGAATCGGGCCTTTGAGATTTACGTCAGTTGAAGCTTGCCATTCCGCCTCGGTGATTTGCAGAAGGTTGCCCCCGCCATTAACGGCATTGTTGACCAGAATATCTACCGACCCCAAATGTTTTACCACATTGCCCACAAAGGCATCGACATCGGATTTTTTGGAAACATCGGCGATACCGGTATAGGCTTTTCTGCCTAATTGCCTGACCTCGGCGCCAACGGCGTCCAGGTCGCCTTGCTCATTGACATAATCACAGACGGCGATATCCGCGCCAGCGTTGGCCATAGCTAAGGCGATAGATTTCCCAATACCTCTTCTCCCTCCGGTAATAATTGCCACCCGGTTGAGTAGCGGCAGACTGTTGATCGGCATTTTTAAACCTCACTTTATTCACCCTTAAAGGATTAAAAAATAGCTTAGCACCGCTTGGTCGAATTATCAAGAAAACCTCAGGATACCAGATGGAACGTCCGATTTCTGCGCTACATATGATGAATATGGGGTTCATAACATCGGGGGGGATTCCAACAAGGTTGGGTTAAGGAAGCTGTTTGGGCAGCCAAGAAAGTCAGGGATATCCTGACAATAAAAAGCAGGGGCGGTTAAATTGACTGCCCCTGCTTTTATAACATTATCCGTTTTTGCCGGCAAGAAAACCGGGCTGCCGGTAGGCGGGGTTGGGATGAAGGTAAAAACCCTTGCCGGTTTTTTCACCCAGTTCACCTTTATCAATATACTGTTTTAGATATTGTACGATCAAATCTCTGTCCGGGCGGTCGGAGACATTGGCATTGTTGGCAATGTCATAGGTCACATCGATGCCGATGGCGTCCATGCTGCCGAAAGGCCCGTAACTCTGCCCGGTCACCATCATCCATGCCCTGTCGATATCCTGTGGCTCGCCGTAACCTTTGGCGGCCAGGGATAATGCCGTCGTTAATTGCGCTACCAGCAGGGTATTGAACAGATAACCGGCTTTTTCTTTTTTCATTACCATGGGCGCCAATCCGATACTGCGCACGAATTTCTCCAGCGTACTCACGGTTTGTTCCGAAGTCTTGCTCCCTCGCATAATATCCACCAGCGGCGTCATTCCGCTGTGAAAGTGCATGGCTGCGAATTTTTCCGGGTGGTGCAAAACCGGGTCGATATCGCTCACCAGCAAGCTGGAAGTATTGGTGGTGAGGATGGTGTGCGCCGGACACAGTTTTTCAAATTGACGGTGAATGGTATGTTTTAAAGATAATATTTCCGGCACCGATTCTGTAAGTAGATCCGCCTGCGCGGCGGCTTCAGAAGCATCGGTAGTGTAGTGAATGCGCTCTAATGATTCATGGGCATTACCGGTTAGAAGTTTACCGGCGCTTAACAGCCACTGCGCCATATAAGGGTGTCTTTCTTTGGCTCTGTTCAAGGCTTCCGCTGAAGCATCATAAACGGCTACCTGGTAACCGGCCCCCGCAGTGATCAAAGAAATTTGGAGACCCATCGTTCCCGCTCCGAGAACAACTACTTTATTTATTCCGCTCACTAACATAATTTTATTCATACCCCCTCATTTCATCTTACATTATCGCCTGAGCGGAAATAAAATGAAAAGGAGTTGCGGATTGCTATTGCCTAAAAAAGAAAAAGGACGGGGAATCCCCGTCCTTTTTGACTGTCACTAAATATCGGCTAGGTATTTTGGCATTCTTCCACCCATTTTTTATGAATGGCTTCCAGTTCCAACTGAATACGCTGGCGGGGGCTTGGCTGCCCGGTGCTGACATAAGCTTTCATCCGTCCCATCGCCTCGGGACTTTTTACGAGTTCCTGGAACAAGCGGCGTTCCATGTCCAACCCTTCGCGGATCGGCATATCCATGGCAGCGTAGATGCATTTTTTAGTATGCGCGATGGCTAACGGCGGGCGTTCCGTCATTGCCCGGGCGAAGTTCATGACCTCCGGCATCAGCTGCATCGGCTCAATGGCTCTGGTGATCAACCCGATTCTTTCGGCTTCTTCCGCAAACACTCTCCGACCGGTGAGCATCAGCTCCATCGCTTTAGCCATTCCGACCAGCCGCGGCATACGCTGGGTGCCACCGCTACCCGGCAGAATCCCTACGTTCACTTCACTCTGAGAGGCGCTGGCATTTTTCGCCATGAACCGGAAATCGCAAGCCATGGCCATTTCCAGCCCGCCACCGGACAGGTTGGCATTGATCGCGGCAA
>JAQTOJ010000204.1 GCA_028713395.1 Dehalococcoidales bacterium
GTTGATAACCTGCTCAATGAATTACTGTTTGCCCAGGAGAACGAACGGAAACGCGTCGCCATTGAAATCCATGACGGAGTGGCGCAATGGATGGTTGGGGCTTCCTTCGGTATTAAGGCCTGCAGTACACTGATCTCGGAATCACGGCTGGTGGAATTGGAAGCGGAACTGAACAAGATCCGTGAAACGATGAAAAAGAGCGTTACCGAACTGCGCCGCGCCATCTTCAACCTGCGCCCCATACCGCTCCAGGAAATGGGTTTGATCCCGGCCATCGGGCAGACCACCGGCGCTTTGAGAGAAGAAGGCGTCGAATGCCGCATCGAGGCCGAAGATAATTTACCACCCTTGTCTTTGGCGGAAGAGACCACCGCCTACTGGATTATCCAGGAGTCTCTTTCCAATATCCGTAAACACGCCAGCGCCACCAATGTCGTCATCCGCGTGAGATTCCAGGGACAGGAAATGCGGGTGGAGATACGTGATGACGGCGACGGGTTCGATACCGAGGCGGTCATCAACAGCACGATGATGCTGGAGCATATGGGGCTTATCGGCATGCAGGAGCGAGCCAAGTTGATCGGAGGCACGGTCAGCATCGAGAGCAATCCGGGCAAAGGCACCGCGGTCTCACTGAGATTCCCCGTGTTACCGAAACAGATCACGACATCGATTTATTAAGGAAGGACCACAGAAAATGAGCGATAAACCGAGAATAAAAGTGCTGATTGTCGATGACCACCAGGTGGTGCGTGAAGGCTTACGCAGGATTCTGGAACTGGACAAACAGATTCAGGTGGTGGGTGAAGCGAAAAGCGGGGATGAAGCGATCAATAAAACGGCCACACTTTCGCCGGATGTGGTGATCATGGATCTCAAGATGCCGGGGATGGACGGCATCGCGGCCACGCAGGAAATCAAGAATAAAAAACCGGACGTGAACGTCCTGATCTTGACACTTTATGCTGAAGATTTTGTAAAACAAGCCATGGAAGCCGGAGCCTCGGGTTATATTTTGAAAGACAGCGATACCGAACAGATTACCAAAGCGATTCATCAGGTCAACGATGGGCTGTGTCCTATCGCGCCGTCACTTACCCGTGATCTGGTGACCCGTTTTGTGAAACTCAGCCGCGATGAGAGCACCGCCATTTTGAACAAACGCCAAATTGAGATTCTCAAGCTTATCGCCGAAGGTGTCAGCGGCAACGAGATCGGCACCCGGTTGTTTGTCAGCACCTCAACCGTGAAAAGAGAAATTCGCAACATTTTCAATCAATTGGGTGTCAACGGGCGCGCGCAGGCTGTCTCCGAAGCCATGAAACGGCGTCTCCTCTAGTTTCATTCTATTTTTTGTGTTTACACAATGACCCGGGTGGTTCACGCTAGTGACCCCCGGGTCTTATTTTTTTAACCTATACCACACTAATTTGTGCCCCGGCAGTTCGCTGATTGCAGACCGTTTTGACCTTACTTCACCCGTGATTTCTGTGAGAAAATGAGCGCATAGAGAAACACGTTAGAGGTTAACAAAATGGTTGGCGTTGAGATATTACCCGATGTTTCCCCGAAGCTCGAGACAAAAAGTAAAAGTAAAACGATCCGCGTATTGATTGTTGACGACCACCAGGTCGTCCGCGAAGGCCTGCGCCGCATGCTGGAAACCGAAAAGGACATTAAGGTCATTGGGGAAGCGGTGAACGGCGAGGACGCTATTACCAAAACCACTGCCCTGAACCCGGATGTCGTGACCATGGATTTGAAAATGCCGGGTAAAGACGGCATTTCCGCGGTCAGAGAGATCAAACAGCAGCATCCCTCGGTGGATATTTTAATGTTGACCCTTTACGCCGAGGATTTTGTCAAAGAAGCGATCAGCGCCGGGGCTTCCGGCTACCTGTTGAAAGACAGTGATTGCGAACAAATTGCCCGGGCGATCCGCCAGGTCTCGGATGGGTTGTGCCCCATTGCGCCGAGCTTGACCAGAAGCCTGGTGACGCAATTATCCCAGGTTGGTAAAAAGAGCGTCTCCTCCTTGCTTACCAAACGCCAAAGGGATGTCCTCAAGATGATCGCCGAGGGTATCGGATGTAAAGAAATCAGTACCCGCCTTTACGTCAGCCCCTCGACGGTAAAAAGAGAAATCCGCAAGATACTGGCCAAACTGGGCGTCAACGACCGGGCACAGGCCGTCTCCGAGGGGATCAAGCACGGTATCATTTAGCGCCGCGGTCATTTAACGGCATAACTTTTAGTCCGCCGGGGTCATGCCGGTGGACTTTACGGATTAACCCCCGGTATCCTTTCAAATCAACAAATATTGTTTAGTAGTTCAGCAATATTTACCTCTACATATCTTACGTCCGGCACATGGAAATAATAGAATTCTCACAGGGAATAAAGATTGGAATCAAAATATTCCCCCGGGAGAATTGCTTGCAAACTTTAGACACAGCACAGATAAACCGGAATACCCTGATTTTATTGTTGTTCCTAATACTGCCGGCAGCGGTGATGGCGGCGGTGTTGTTTTTGTGGCCGGGTTTAAACTGGGTCTCGGCGATTCCGTATACCGCCATTGAGACACTTGGTAGTTTCATACCATTGCTGCTGGCGGTTTTTGTTCTGGCCCGCTATCAAAATCGTCCGGTCGTGTTGTATTTCAGCGCCGGTTTGATCGGTATGGCCATTATCAATGGTTTCCAGATAGTCACTGCCCCCCGGACCAACCTTTTTGTCTGGTTGAATGCTTCAGCCGGTATGATCGGGGGAATTCTTTTTACCCTGGCGGTTTTTCGAGACCGTTTCCCCCGGCGCCGCCGGCAAACCATGTCAGTGTGCAAAGAGACGGGGCTGGTATTATGCGGGGCTTCGTTGGCAGCCTTTGCTTTCGGGGCGGTTTCGGTGGCTTTTGCGCCGGTTTTGCCGCTGACTTTTTTGAACGACCGTTTCACCGCCCTGGGGTTGACGATCATCATTGTGCCGGTGATCATGCTCGTCTTTTCGGGAAGTGTTTTTTACCTAAAGTACCGCCGCAGCGGCGCCCGTGAATTTTTTCTTTTCAGCGCCATTGTCATCTACCAGTTTCAGGCTCTGGAAACATTGTTTTTCACCGATGCCTGGAGCATCATCTGGTGGATGTGGCAATCGCTCCGGCTGATCGTTTATGTTGTGGCGCTATCTTACGTGCTCAAAGAATATTTCAATACCAGCGAGTCGCTGGTAACTGAAGTGGCGGTAAGAGAAAAAGCCCAGACGGCCCTGCGCAAGGCCGAAGAAGACTGGCGCAATTCTTTTAACTCGCTAGATGAAGCCATGCTCATCATCAGTGACGACCACATCATCGAACGCATGAACCTGACAGGCTTGAAATTGCTGGGATTGACCGGTAACAACTACCGGGGAAAACACTGCCGAGAGGTTTTCCGCGGGAGCGTTCATGTTTGCGCCAAATGCCCTATGACCGCGGCTTTGCATACCGGGAAATCGCAATCAGTGGAAATTTACGATGAGTCACTGGGCGGGCATTTCCTGATCAAGGCTTCTCCGATTATCGATGAGCAGGGGCAAATTACCAAATTCACCTATGTCATCCGGGATATCACCGCGGAGATCAAAGCCCGTGAAAAAGAAAAATCTTTGCAACAGGAATTGAATTTAACCAGCCGGCTGGCTTCTATCGGCGAACTGGCGGCGGGGATTGCCCATGAAATCAACAATCCGCTGACCAGTGTGATCGGGTTTGCGCAGATGTTGAAACGCATGGATGTACCGGAAAACATGAGGGAAGGCATCGACGTGATCCACGACGGGGCTTTGCGCAC
>JAQTOJ010000205.1 GCA_028713395.1 Dehalococcoidales bacterium
CCTCAAACTCAAACCTTTTTGCTGCAGCCATGTCTTGTTGATAAATAGTAGCAATATTGATTCCAACATCAGCCAGACGGTGAAATAAACCTCTTCCTATGCCTCTTGTCGCCCCGGTGATTATCGCTGTTTTTTTACGAGTAATCATGTTACATTCTCTCCACTTCCGCCATCAATTCCCGTATGATTTCCGCTTCCGGCACCACTTTCACCTGCTCGCCCTTACGGAAAATCACCCCCTTGCCTTTGCCGCAAGCCACGCCCACATCCGCGTCCATCGCCTCACCGGGGCCGTTCACCGCGCACCCCATCACCGCCACCTTCAGAGGTTTTTCCACCTTCGCCAACCGGGCGCAGATTTCATCTACCATCGGGATAAAGTTCACCTCGGTGCGCCCGCAGGTCGGGCAGCTAACCAATGTCGGTCCGTGTTCCCGCAAATTCAGGCTCTTGAGTATTTCATAACCGGCCACTACCTCTTCCCGCGGGTGGGCGGTCAACGAAACCCTGATGGTGTCCCCAATACCCAGATATAGCAGCGTCCCGATACCGACACTGCTCCTTACCAAACCCGTGCGCGGCGTGCCCGATTCGGTAATACCCACGTGCAGCGGATAATCCACCCTGGCCGCCATCTTTTTGTACGCATCTATAGTGGTAGGCACGTCGAAAGCCTTTAACGAAATTTTAATCAGGTTGAAATCCAGACTCTCCAGCAATTCCACCTGTTCCAAGGCTGCTTTGACCATGCGCGTGGAAACGGAGAGCCGCGGATTGTTTGTTTTCGGTAAGCTGCCGGCGTTCAGCCCGATACGTATCGGCACGCTTCTATCTTTAGCCAACAGTACCACCTGCTTGATTTTCTCTGCTTCCCTGATGTTACCGGGGTTCAACCTTAACCCGTCCACGCCATTTGCCAACGCCGCTAAAGCCAACCGGTGATCGAAATGAATATCCGCGATCAGCGGGATTTTTATGCCTTTTTTTATGATTTTCAAGGCTTGCGCGGCTTGCATATCCGGCACCGCTACCCGGATAATTTCACAACCGTACTCTTCCAGCTCCTTGATTTGGTTGATGGTGGCCTGAGCATCTCGCGTATCGGTGTTGGTCATGGATTGCACAGAAACAGGGGCGCCACCCCCTACCTTCACCCCAGCGATCTGGATTTGCCGGCTCACGCGGCGCCGGGGCAGTCCATTTCTGGATTCATTATTATCCATTTGTTTCTACCTGCTCTACCCTTTATATCGATTTCCAGTATAACAAAAAGCCGGATTAGCCGCATGCAAAAAGAGAGGAATTTAGTGGCCGCCTGCTAAAGCTCAGGAAAATACTTCTCCAGGAAACTGCTATAATTAGTTCTAGTAATTGAAAATCATGTAATCTAGCTTAATGAAATTCTTGGCGTTATGATAACGCTTTTTACTCATAGAGAGACCTTTGACAACGCAACCTAAAAACGAAAATTCGTCATCATCCGTCACTGCCAAAGCCAACCATAACTCCAAACTCAACCGTGATTGGACGCAAGGTAGCATCTCCGGCAACCTGTTGACGCTGGCGTGGCCTATTATTATCAGCTCCAGCCTGAACATGCTCGGTCCTACCTTTGATGCCATCTGGGTTGGCAGGCTGGGCGCTGACGCCGTCGCCGGCGTGGGCGTGGCCGGTATTATCGTCGGGGTGGTCAATTCCATCCTCATGGGCATCTTCAGCGGTATGGGAGCGCTCATCTCCCGTTCCATCGGCGCCGGTGATAAAGAAGCCGCGGTCAACGCCGCCCGCCAGGGTTTCGTCGTCGGTATCTTCTTATCCATCCTCATGGCCGTTATCGGCACGTTTTTCTCCGGGCACCTGTTGCGTATGCTCGGACTTCAACCGGATGTGGTTGCTTTAGGCGCCGCCTATTTAAGCATACAATTTATCGGCATGGTTTCCATGGTCTTTGAATGGTTGACAAATACCATTATGCAGGCTTCCGGCGATACCATGAATCCTATGCGCATCGCCCTGGTGGCGAGACTGTTTGCCATCGCTCTCTCACCGTGCCTGGTCTTTGGTGTTTGGATTTTCCCCAAAATGGGCGTGCGCGGTCCGGCGGTCGCGGGTGTGATCACCTTCGCCATCGGTGGCGCCATCGGATTGTGGTTATTGCTTTCCCAACGCAGCCGTCTGAAAATCGATTTCAAGGGTTTCCGCCCGGACTTCAAGATTATAGGCAAGATGGTAAAAATCGGCTTACCCGCGGCCATCAATGGCGCGCAAATGAGCGTGGTCGGACTGGTCGTGATGGACGTCGTCGCCAAGTTTGGCACTGTCGCCGTGGCCGCCAACACCATCGTCAGCCGGGTTGAGGGTGTCATCTATATGCCCGGTATGGGTTTAGGTAACGCCGCCGGTGTCCTCGCCGGACAGAACCTCGGCGCGCAAAAACCGGAGCGGGCGGAAAAAAGCGGCTGGACCGCCGCCGGTCTGGTGGTTATCGGTATGCTGGTTTTTTGCTCGGTGCTGCTTCTCTGGGCGAATCCCATCGTCAGGATTTTCAGCAACGACCCGGATGTCATCCATATCGGCGGTAATTTCCTCAGGATCGCCTGTGTCGGTTATATGATCGTCGGGGTTTCACTGGTGCTGCCCGCCTGCTTGAATGGCGCCGGCGATACGTTTATTCCTATGATCGCCGGTATTGTCAGTATGTGGGGCGCGCAAATACCACTGGCCTACACCCTACCCAATATTCACGGCCTGGGAGTCTACGGCATCCGGTGGGCCATCGTCGCCGCCGTCTGGATCCGCGCCCTCACCTATATCTTTTACTTCCGGGGCGGCCGCTGGAAACGAAGAAAGGTATAACGCACTATTATTTCTACCTTCAAAATAGAGAAGCCTATCCCGGATTTGATCTCGGAGATATATAAAGGAATTTTAATTTTACCGTTTTTGAGCTTGTTTGGATATTAGCTATTAGTATTTGGAATTCCCCCCGGTGCTCCTCGCTATTGATGGTAAATTTACAATATGCTATGATATACTTTTGTAGCCTAGAAATGGAGGACATTTTTGCCAGATAGCACAACGACCATAAAAGAATTGCTAGAGGCGGGTGCGCACTTCGGCCACCAGACCAGCCATTGGCATCCGCGGATGAAGACTTTCATCTTCACCAAAAGAGACGGCATACATATTATCAACCTGGGGCTCACCGCTACCATGCTTGATAAAGCCTGTGTCGCCGTAAAAGAAATTGTCGCCGGCGGCGGCACCATTCTCTTCGTTGGTACCAAGAAACAAGCCCATGATGCCATCGAAGAAGAAGCCAGACGCTGCGGCATGTCTTTCGTGAACAACCGCTGGATCGGCGGCACCCTGACCAACTTCACCACCATCCAATCCAGAATTGATTACCTTGTTCGCCGGGAAGACAGCCAATCCAAGGGTGAATTCACCCGCTTACCTAAAAAAGAAGCCAGTGAGATCGAAGAAGAAATAGCCCACATGAACAAGCAGATGGGCGGCATTAAAGAAATGACCCGTTTACCCGCCGCTTTGTTCATCGTGGATACTGTTAAAGAAACCATTGCCATTGCCGAAGCCCGTCGCATGGGCATCCCCATCGTGGCCGTCGTCGATACTAACTCCAACCCTGATGAGATCGACTTCCCCATCCCCGCCAACGATGATGCCATCCGCGCCATCAAACTAATCTGTCACCGCATGGCAGATGCCGTGATGGAAGGTAAAGCGAGCCAGGTAGTGGTGAAATCTGAAGAAGGAGAGGGAGCCCCGGCTGAAGCTGCCCCCGCCGCC
>JAQTOJ010000206.1 GCA_028713395.1 Dehalococcoidales bacterium
GTATTGATGTTCGGCGCGGCGTAGCTATCCGGGTCGATGATCGTTCCGCTTTTCACATCGAAGCCCCAGAGAGCGCCTATTTCCGCTATGTCTTTAGGAGCGCCGGGATTGGTCAGGAAAATGGCTCTACCGGCTTTATCCAGGTAGTCTTCTATTTTTTGCCGTTCGCTGTCGTTAAAGGCGTTTTTCGGTCCGGCGATAACTAAAACGGTGCAATCTTCCGGCACTTTATCCACCGCCAGCAAATCCAGCGTCGTCACTTCCATCAGGTTATTGCGTAATTCCTTTCGGGCATCGGAATAGCCGGTTTCGCTGGAATCGATGGAGCCGGCTTCCCCGTGGCCTGTCAGGAAATAGACCTTGTTTTGCTTTGCGCCGGTCACCTGCATGATTGCGCTGGTAAAGGCGTTTTCACCTTCCGCGTAAATCTGGGCGGCGCTGACAAATTTTTTGCCCAGGGTGGTTTCAAAGATTACGGATTGGTAATAGTATTCACTGGCCAGCCCGTATTGCCGCGCTATTTCCGGGAATTGTTCCGGGTCGTAAACCTTGATATTCAACAGGTGAGTGTAATTGGTATATTCGGAAAGTAAAGCCGGTGCATACAGCCGGGCTGAAGAATACACATCTGTCATCGATTCATCGATGTTTTTCGCCTTGGGCACGAAGAAACAGAGCACGTCAATGGGTGTATTCAGATTCTCCAATACATCCTTGGTCTGCTGCGTAATGGTGAATTGTGAAATACCGGTCAGATCGAACGTCTTGTAAACATTGGCGCCGGCGGCATTCACCAATAGAATAATCCCCAGGAAGGTAGATACCAGAATCGTAGTGCTGGCGCTGTATTTGCCGCGGTGGCTCACCAGGGCATTGCGCACCCGGCGGTTCTCGATGATCGCCGAACTGGTTGAGAGCACTACGCCCAGGGCAATAATGCCCCAACCAACGTATTGGATGTCCGGCAGCACGAATTGCAGGATGAACCCTGCAATGATGAGCACCAGACCGAGTACGGCTAAAGCTGCTATTTGCATTAGTTCCACCTGCTCGTTTCGAGCGACCGCACCGCCAGATACAGAAAGAGCACGGTAATGCTCAGGTAATAAATAATATCTCTCGTGTCGAAAATCCCTACGGCGAAGCCGGAGGAATGACCGGATAAAGCAATGTAGTTCAAAACCGATTTTATGGTGGTGGGCATCGCTGTAATGCGTTGCGGCAGTATGCCGACGATCCACAACCCGATCATGATGGCGCCGGAAACCACCGCCGCTACTATCTGGTTGGCAGTGATTGAAGACCCGAAAATACCTATCGCCAGGGTAGCGGCGCCGAACAAGAACAAACCCAGATACCCGGCCACGATCGGCCCGAAATCCGGGCTGCCCAGAATGTAAAGAATTATGGGATAATACAGGGTCAGCGCCAGAATACCCGCCAGCAGACCCAGACTGCCCAAAAATTTCCCTATGACCACATCCGAATCTTTTACGGGTGAGGTCAACAGCAATTCCCATGTCCCCAGTTTCTTTTCTTCTGAAATCAAGCGCATGGTGATCAGCACCGCAAAAATGATCAGGAAGATATTGCCCAACCCGCCTAACCCGAAAATACTCAGCGGGTCTATAAAGCCCCGTATCGAAGTATCGTTGTAATTATTGCTGCTCAGATAAAAAATGAAAAACGAGCCCGTAAACAGCAGGAAAATAAAAGCCACTATATATGCCATCGGTGATTTCAAGTAAGAGCGGAACTCTTTCCCGGCGATTAGCCCGATATTAGTCATTTTCCGTACCCTCGGTGGTGGTTAACTGCAGGAAGATTTCTTCCAGGCTCATTTCAATTGTGTCGATCGAAAGCAACGACCAGCCGTTTCTCACAATGGTTTCCGTGATCCTCGGTCGCGGGTCGTTATCGGCGGAAGTTTCCAGAATGTAATAATTACCCTCGCGCATCACGCGTTTCACACCGGGCAATCCCAGCAGCTTATCGGCAATCTTGTCCGCCGGGCCTTTCACTTCAACCTTGATACGTCGCCCGCCTTTCAAGACCGCGGAAAGATTTTCAATCTTATCCTCCGCCACGATCTTGCCGCGGTGAATGATGATCACCCGGTTGCAGATGACGCTGACCTCCGGCAAGATATGGGTGGAAATGAGCACCGTGTGTTCTTTCCCCAGTTCTTTGATCAGGTTTCTGGTCTGGGCTACCTGAATGGGATCGATACCCACCGTCGGCTCATCTAAAATCAACACCTTGGGATTATGGATGATGGACTGGGCTACATTCACGCGTTGTTTGAACCCGCGTGATAGTTTTCCCAGAATGACATCCACATATTCTTCCAGATTACATAATGTTACTACATCGTCAACCCGGGTTTTTGCATATTTGGCGCTTAGACCGCGGAGCCTGCCCAAAAAGGAAAGGTAATCCCTTACCGTCATATCCATATAAAGAGGCGTGGATTCCGGCATGTACCCTATCAGACGCCTCCCCTCCAGGGAGTTGGTCATCATGTTGCAGTCATCGATAAAGGCATTGCCTTTGGTCGGCATTAAGAAGCCGGTGAGCATGCGCATCGTCGTGGTCTTGCCTGCGGCGTTCGGCCCCAGCAACCCCACAATTTCACCCTTTTCGATATTGAAACTGATATCGTCAACCGCCAGACGTTCCCCGTAATACTTGGTCAGGTGCTCAACGCGTATCACTTTTTACTGCCCCCCCGCGGTCGTGGTCGGGGTGGTGCTTGTTGTCGTGGTCGGGGCATGGGCATTGGCTACCGCCTGCAATCTGGTCACCTGATACGAAATCCAGGCGAAAGTCTGGGTATCCAGATTCCCGTGAATACCGTGGAAAGTAATATCCTTGATCTTCTGCTCCTGGTTTATCCAGTCCTGATACGCCGCTTGTTTTAACCCGTCCAATTGTTCGGGGGTCACTTCTTTGGCGTCGGTTTTTTCGCTGATCATCACCAAAGCGTAGTTCGCGGCATCGGTGGAGTTGGGATCGCTGGAACTGCCAAGGGGAATCGGGTCACTGCAAACATTGATCGCCAGCCCCTCCACGATGCTTTTGGTCGAAGGTTCCAGTAATTTTGTCGGTGTCCAGCCCACATCGCCGCCATTCGTTTTGGTAGCGTCGGTGGAAACCTCTTTCGCCACCACGCTGAACGGTTCGCCGCCATCGATGCGGGCTTTCGCGGCGGTCGCTTCTTCATAGGTCGCCACCAGTATCCAACTCAAATGCACCTGGGGTGCGATATTGGAAACCGTAGAACCGAGGTAGGTGGATAACCGTGATTCCAATAACGAAATCCGGAACAGTTCGCGGAATTGCGTTTCACTGAGCTGCGATACGCTAAGTTGCAGTTGCAGCCAGGAAGCAAATTCCGCATCTGTAATGCTTTCTGCGTCGCCCTGGGCGGTCGTGCGCATTAGCCCTTCGATATCATCAACGGATACGTCTCCCACTATGGCCGGCGCTTCCTGGGCTAATATTCTTTCGTTGACAATGGCCTGAATGGTAGACCAGGCACTACCCTGGGTATTCATCATCACCCGCCGGATGACATAATCCATCTTTACGCTTTCATTATCCACCCGGGCGACCGTTCTTTGGAAGGGCAGCACATAGACAGTGGTGTAAAAAACCAGCGAAACCACCGCCACAACGCTCACGATCGCAGCGATGACGAAGATCGGGTTCCGGCGTTTTATCTTTTCCGCCACCGCCTCTTGCGCCTCGGTTTCTGCGCGGTTTTCTTCTCCCCTG
>JAQTOJ010000207.1 GCA_028713395.1 Dehalococcoidales bacterium
TTCCCAAAATAAACGCCCGGAAAACCACCTTTCAAGAAAGCCCTGCGACTTTATTATCCACCTTGCAAATGATCGAACAAGCCCACCGGCAGGCTAACAAACTATTGGTGTACGCCAGCATGTCCCACAGCGTAGACATGGCGGATCAAGTAGCTATCGGCATGTACGACCGGGTTCAAGGGGTCATGGCGCAGGTGCAGAGCGTTACTTCTTTTCTCAATCCGGGGTTGATCGCGTTAGGGCGACCAACGCTCGACCGCTGGCGGCAGGAATTACCCGCATTGAGCATTTACACGCACTACTTCGATAACCTGTTCCGACAGCAGGCTCATGTCCGCTCCGCCGAGGTGGAAGAACTGTTAGGCTCACTGGCCGATTCTTTCAGCGGGCCGGATAGCATCTTTGGCGCGCTGACCGATGCCGATTTCCAGTTCCGACCGGCATCCGATAGCTCCGGTGGTGAAGTGCCGGTCGCGCAAGGCACGCTCGATGCGATTCTCAACGGCGCTGACCGCGAGGCCCGCCGCACTGCCTGGGAGAGCTACCGAGATACCTATCTGTCTTTCAAAAACACCCTGTCCGGCACGTTGTCCACCTCGGTCAAGAACGACGTTTTCCAATCCCAGGCGCGCCACCATGCTTCCACCCTGGAAGCGGCGCTCTTCGACGATAATCTACCTATTAATGTTTTTCACAACCTTATCACCGTGTTTCAGAAAAATCTACCCACCTGGCACCGTTACTGGCGTTTACGCCGCAAGGCTCTGGGTGTCAAAGAACTCCACCCTTACGATATCTGGGCGCCACTCACCACCCATAAACCGAAAATCACCTATTTGCAAGCTGTAGATTATATTTCTTCAGGCCTGTCCCCATTGGGGCAGGATTATGTTAAAGTGTTGCGGCAGGGTTGCCTCACCGACCGCTGGGTGGATATTTATCCCAACCCGGGTAAAACCGCCAGTATTTTTTCCGCCGGGGCTTACGATACCTTCCCCTTCATCTGCACTAACTATACTGACGACATCGAATCATTGAGCACACTGGCACATGAACTCGGGCATTCCATGCACTCCTACCTGACCTGGCACAACCAGCCGTTCATTTACGGTAATTATTCCACCTTCGTGGCAGAAGTCGCCTCCAACTTCCACCAGGCGATGGTGCGGGCGCATCTGCTGGAAACCCTTCCAGAACCATCTTCCCAGATCAGCATCCTGGAAGAAGCCATGTCCAATTTCCACCGTTATTTCTTTATCATGCCTACCCTGGCGCGGTTTGAGTTGGAAGTCCACCGCCGGGTGGAACGCGGCGAAGGTCTGACGGCGGATGCCATGATTTCTTTGATGGCGGACCTTTTCACCGAGGGTTACGGCGGGGAAATGCAAATCGACCGCAATCGTGTCGGCATCACCTGGGCGACCTTCGGGCATCTTTATTACGATTACTATGTTTTTCAGTATGCCACCGGTATTTCGGCGGCACATACGCTTTCCAATCGGGTTCTAAAAGCGATGCCCTCGGCGGCGACCGACTACCTGAAATTCCTCAGCGCCGGCAGCTCTGTTTATCCGATCGATGCCTTGAAGATCGCCGGGGTGGATCTCACGCAGCCGCAACCCGTGGAAGAGACATTCAGGGTGCTAGGGAAATATGTTGATAGGCTGGAAGGACTGCTGGGCAAATAAAGCAGTGCGGTTCTGATGCGTTTATTGAAATAGCCGGCTCGCGGTAATATAATGCGGAAAGCATTTGGATTGCGGAGGGAAAATGGAACTCAAAGATTACATCCAAAATGAACTGACGGGTCTGAGCAGATCAATCAAAAGAATCACGGATACACTGACATCACAGGAAATGGCGTGGCGTCCGGCGTCCGGTTGCAACTCCATCGGGCTCATCCTGTTCCATGTTGCCAAGCTGGAAGATTCGTTCGTGAAGACGCGCGTGCTCAACCAACCCACGCTCTGGCTTTCAGAAAAATGGTATGAAAAGCTCAATCTGCCGGAAAGTGAAGACGGCGCCCACTACACAGTGGAGCAGGTAAATACCTTCCCTCCGCTCGATAAAGAAAAACTACTTGCTTTTGTGAGCGCCGTCCAGACGCAGACCCGGGAAAGTTTGAATGGGCTTTCTATGCCCGACCTCGATAGAAAGGTTGCATTATTCCGGGGCGATGGGCCCATTGCCAGCGTGTATGCCTTTATCGTTTTTCACGCCTCGGAACATATTGGCGAGATGTCTTACCTGCGGGGCTTGCAGCGCGGCATGGACAAGTAATTTTTACAGTTAGTTTGCCGATACCAAATAGACCCGGGGGGATTGTATGCGCAAGTTGAAATTGGCGCCAGTTTTCACGCTCGTTTTAACGCTGATGTCTCTGGCTTTTTTATCCATTGCCTGTGATCCACCCCCTGATGTGGCGATCGTTTTGCCCGAACCGGAAACGGTGGAACCTTCGGTGGAATCCGTACTGGGCGATGTCGGAACAGTTTATCCCGTCGTGCCGGATGACGGCAAAACCGCCGGCGTCGTCACCATCCCGCCAACGACCGCCACCGCCACCGCGAGCCAGACTCCTGTGGCATCAACGACGATGGTCACTCAGGGCAACTACAAATTTGAAATGTCGTTCCGCCAGAGTGACACCACCAAATTCGGTGAGGTGGTTTTTGTTGCCCGGGCAACGTCTCAGGATGTGGTGAAAGTGAATCTGGTCGGGCCTGCGTCAGACGCCGTGGAAGGACCTGCCTGGCATGAAGGACATATGGATGCGGATGGCAATGCCACCACCGCCTGGCAAGTCTTTACCCCCGGTGAATACCTGGCATCCGGCTGGCTGATGACCTCACCCCTCACCAAATTTTCCGTGAAATTGACGGTCAAATAGCCCGTTTCGCGGCACATTCCAAATGGATTCGTATTGGTTTTGGCAGGCCGAAAGTAATAAGAGAACAATTTCGTGCGTAAATTGAGGGGAAAACAGCGATTCAATTGCTAAGGTACACTCAATTCGTTTTGTCAAACGATGAGACAAATTCCAGATACAAAAAGCTAAACTCCAAAGACGAAATCCGAAATCCTAAACAATAACCGTAAAACGGAAGCCAAATGCCTGATAACAGGTATTCGTTTGGTTTAAATGAGGGTTGTCTGCAGACCTCCTAACGGGATAATAGCGGCTAGCTGAAGGCTACAAAGTATTGTAGGACGAGGAGGAATGAGGGGGCAAGGGGGAGATGACGCAAAAAAGGAGCTCATAGCTAATGGCTGATGGCTAATGGCTAGTAGAAAATAATAATAAACAAGCACCAAATAACAAACAAATACCAATTGCCAATATCTTAATAATAAACAGGATCAAAGCACGAAAAAACAAACTCTGGATCCCCGTTTTCACGGGGATGGGAAAGAGGGAGAGTGGATGGTTACTGAAGGGACAGGAACCGGAGTGTTTTGCTGAATATGGGGTTGAGTGGCACATGCGGTTTTAGATTGCCGCGTCGCTGCGCTCCTCGCAAAGACGATTGAAAGAAAGACCCTTGGATCCCGTGCTCAGACAAAGGATGGGAAAGAGGGAGAGTGGCATTAGAGAAACACGGGTAAACAGTAGCAAGCTATTGAAGGGACAGGCGAGCTACTGAATGGTGGGTTTCACCCACCCTACGTGCTACTGCGGGACAAACGAGATGGCGAATGAGGGAGATGCAGGAAAGGCCACACCACCCGGGGATTGCCGCGTCCCGATTAAATGCGGGATG
>JAQTOJ010000208.1 GCA_028713395.1 Dehalococcoidales bacterium
GACGTCATCCAAGTGGTGGAACAGGCGTTTCGTGACTGGACGCAGGCTAAAGGCGATATGCCCCCGAAAGCCTATATCACGTTCCGGGCGGAGATTTCCGGGCTATGCCGGCAGCCTTACCCGGCGCCGCTGGCATGAAATGGGTGAATGTCCATCCCGCTAACCGCGCCAAAGGTTTACCTTCGGTGATGGCATTGATCATTTACAGTGACGCAGCCACCGGCTACCCCTTAGCCATTATGGATGCCACGGATATTACCGCTTTCCGCACCGGCGCCACGGCTGCCATCGCCGCTAAATACCTGGCAAGAAAGAATTCTAAAACCTTGGGCATCATCGGCGGCGGCAAACAGGCGGAAACTCAAATCAAAGCCCATGCCATGATGTTCAAGCTGGTAGAAATTCGTATCTATGATATCGATCCTGAAGCCATCAACCGGTTGCGCGCAAGATTACCGGAATTTACACTCACCGCTGCCAGCATTGAGCAAGCCATGAACTCCGATATTGTCTGCACCCTCACACCAGCGCATGCCCCCGTGGTGAAAAAAGAGTGGGTAAAACCCGGCTTGCATATCAATGCCGTGGGCGCCGATGCCGAGGGTAAGGAAGAATTGGAACCCGCTATTCTCAGAATGGCCACCGTAGTAGTGGACGATTTCCGGCAGGCGGTGCACGCCGGTGAAATCAACGTGCCTATCTCCAGATGCCTTTATACCAAAGATGAAATTTACGCTTCGCTCGGGGAGATTATCCTGGGACAAAAACCCGGCCGCGCCAGTGATAAACAGATCACTATCTTTGATTCCACCGGTGTCGCCATCGAGGATATCGCCACTGCCAAGCTGATCTACGATCGGGCAGTCAAGCAAAACATTGGCTTGAAGGTAGATATCCTGGAATAGCCTTATGTTTATTCTGACTTTTTTATGTCTGGACGTTTGTTGCCTTCCTACCCATGTGTTAGCATAGAAAATAGTTAACTGTTAAAGGAGTACTTATTTTCTATGGCTTCATTGCGTGTTCTCGATACTTTGTTTTATCCCAAATCTGTCTCCATCGTTGGCGCTTCCGCTAATCCTTCCGGCTGGGGCGGCTCTAATTTTTTAACCGATCTCCTGAAACGCGGCTATCAGGGCAACGTCTATCCGGTCAATCCCAAAGCTACTGTCATCTCCGGCTTGAAATGCTACCCGGATGTGAAATCGCTGCCTGAAATCCCTGACCTGGTGATCATCGCCATACCGGCGCCGGGCGTGCCGCAGGTGCTGCGTGATTGCGTTACCCGCGGTGTAAAAAACGTGCATATCTTTTCCTCCGGCTTTTCGGAAACGGGCGAAGAAGAAGGCCGCAAGCTGGATGCCGAAATTACGGATATTATCAGTAATAGCGACCTGCGGGTCGTCGGTCCGAATTGTATGGGCATCTGGGTACCCGGCAGTAAACTAACCTATTGGGGCGATGAACCAAAAGGTATCGGCTCGCTGGCTTTGATTTCCCAGAGCGGCGGCCACGGTGAATTCTTAACTCTTTACGCCCAGCAGCTCGGTATCTATTTCAGCAAGGTCATCAGCTTCGGGAACGCGCGCGGTTTACAAGCATCGGATTTCCTGGAATATTTTGCCGCCGATCCGGAAACGAAAATGATCGCCTGCTATTTTGAGGGAATGAAACAGGGCGGCAAAGTAACCAAAATGATTGCAAGCATTAACCGCGCCAAGCCCGTCTTCGTCTGGAAAAGCGGCTTGACGCCTTCCGGCGCGCGGGCGGTCTCCTCACACACCGGTTCATTGGCCGGTGAAGAGAAAATTTGGAAGGCTTTTTACGCGCAAACAGGTGCGGTGCCCGTGAACTCGCTGGAAGAAATCGCGGACATGGCCTTGGCTTTCCAGCATCTTAAGCATGCCGGAGGCAGAAGAGTATTATTATTGGGCGGTGGCGGCGGGAATTCCGTTGCCCTGGCGGATATTTGCAGCCGCGAAGGGTTGGACGTGCCGCGCCTCACCGAAAATACCCGCCTGGAACTGAACAAATTCATCCGTCTGGCCGGCAACAGCGTCCGCAATCCGGTGGATGCCTGGTCGGCGCAGGATACGCCGGATTTGTTCCACAAAACCCTGGAGCTGACTGTCAACGATCCGAATATCGATGCCGTCATCATTGATCGGCTGGTATGGCACACGCCGGACGACCGCTTGAAATTTGACCAGGTCAACGATTACCTGATCGATTTCGTGAAGCATAATCACTCACAAAAACCGATCGTCATTTCTTTAAGCGGCGTCAACAGTTCGCTCGCCTCCGTGACCACCAAAACGGAACTCCTGCAAAAATTCACCCGCGCTGGTATCGCCGCCTATGCCTCTACCATTAACGCCGCCCGGGCGCTGAGCAAATTCATCGCCTACCATGAATTCCTGGCTAGGTAAAAAGAAAAGCCCTCTCGCAAGAGAGGGCTTTTTAGTCCTGTTTATCTGAAAACTGAAAGCTGATTGCTGACAGCTCGTTGGTTAGTCTTCCATATCCACTTGCAGAGCTTCTAGTATGCGGCAGGTCATGCCGTAAAACCCGATCGCTGCCGTCAATTCGACGATTTGATGCTCGTTGAGGTGTTTTTTCAGATTGGCAAAGGTCTCATCCTTGACCTGGATATTTTTCTCCACTTCATCGGTATAGGCCAGCACGGCGCGTTCTTCTTCACTGTAAGCTTTTGATTTCTGCCAGTCGCCAATATCATCTATCTGTTTTTGCGTCAGGCCGACCCGCAATCCGATGCGGGTATGCTGGGTAAATTCGTATTTACTGCGGTCGATGTAGCCCAGCCGGATAATGGCGATTTCACGCAACTTCGGAGGTAATTCTTCCCCCTTGAGAATGGAATTGCCCATTCTCTGGTAATTCAGCCCGATGTAAGGCAAATGCCCCATGACTTTCCAGAGCTTGATGACCTTCTGTCCGCGCTCCTCTATCTTATCGTAAAGGTCTTTCACCTGGGGGTGCGCATCGGCTTTTTCAACATATTTTACGCGCGCCATAACTCCTCCCGTTAATACATCGTTCCGGGCTCTATTTTACTCTTTTCGGCGGCTTATCGTAAACCAGCGAATAGATCACCGGCACCACGATGAGCGTAAGCATGGTGGAACTGAACAACCCGCCGATGACTACGATGGCTAGTTCCGCCACTACGATCAAGCCTTCACCCAGACCCAGCGCCATTGGCACCATGGCAATGAGCGTCGTTAATGCCGTCATCAAGATGGGACGCAGTCTTGTTTCCGCGCTCTTGAGAATGGCCTCGTGTGTGGTTTTGCCTTCTTTTTCCAGTTGTTCGGTATAAGCCAGTAACACCACGGCGTTGGTGATGACGATTCCCACCAACATTAAAATACCCATCAACCCAACCACCCCCAGCGAATGCCCGGTGATCCACAATCCCACCAAAGCGCCCACCGCCGCCAAAGGTAAACTGGCCATGATGATCAGGGATTTCTTGAAAGAACGGAAGGTGAAAACCAGCACAATATAAGAAAGCACAATGGCCACGAGAATGGCGATATACATCTTGGAGAAGCTGTCTTTCATGTCCTCGAAGACACCGCCCGCGCTGATCGTCACGCCTTCCGGTAGGGTCATGGCATCGATCACTTTCCGAACGTCTTTATCTACCTGACCCACATTTTTCACGGTGATATTCGCGGTCACTGTCGCCGCCAGTTTCTGGTCGGTGCGGGAT
>JAQTOJ010000209.1 GCA_028713395.1 Dehalococcoidales bacterium
GTTCATGTTTGCGGTGGAGGTGGTGGCTTTGCCCCTTTTTGCGGTGTTGTTCAACCTGCCGGTGATCACGCCGCAGATAATATCGATCACCTTGTTAACGACCATCGGTTTCACCTCGGTGGGGACGCTGTTTTCGGCTATGGCGGTGAATACGCGTGCCCGTGAAATGGTGCTGCCGATATTGTTCCTGCCGCTGGTTTCGCCTATCATCATTGCCGCCGTCAAAGGGACGGGGTTGGCGCTGGGCGGGGCTGCCTGGAGTGACTTGACCACCTGGCTGGGGATTATCGTGGCGTTTGATGTGATTTTCCTGGTAGCTTCATATTTATTGTTTAATTTCGTGGTGGAAGAGTAAAAACCCAACGCAGACTCCTCCTCTGGTAGATCCTGTCCTGTATGCGCGACTTCATCGCCATCCCGTATGAATCTTAATGAATCGGGACTTGATACGGGAGGGAGATACAGCTATCGCCAGAGGCATATTCGGGTTAAAGTATCGCTCTCCCCCTAGAAGGGGGAGATACAGAGGGAGTTGACATAAACCCCGTCTAGAAAACATGCCACACTTTTTCGTGATTTGATCTGGGATCCAGCGTCTTCATGGTGGCACAGGCAGCCTGCTTTTCTTGTACAATCCATCCCGGCGAAAGCCGGGATCCAGGAAACAATTAATTCGCTTTACCCTATGAATACAAAATGGTAAAAAATTATCTGATAGCTGATAGCTCGTATCTTGCATTGAATTACATCTTGAAATAACCTATAATGTTTTTTGTATATCGTTGCGTCTTGATAAAGACAATGGAGGGATGGGTGATGACACGCTTACGTGAGCTTTTCAATGACAAATTTACCCGGGCTTCAGCCCTGGTATTCGCACTGACCGTGATCACCGTAGTTTTCAATACCTTTTTTCACGTCGAAGTCAACCATCCGCTCATCGGGGTGTTTGCCTTCGCCATGGTGCCGCTGCTGGTGGTCATCGGCGGTATCGTATTTATTATCGCCATCTGGAGGTTGAAGGAATAACCGCACATGCTATCTAAAAAACTACGCACTAAACTATTCCTTCTCATTTTCGGCGGCGCTATCAGCCTGGTGCTCCTGACTATCGGTGTTTACCAGATGTTGAACTTCATGGATTCCAACGCGTTTTGCGGCAAGCTGTGCCACACCGTCATGAATCCTGAGTATACTACCTATCAGTCCTCACCCCATTCACGCGTTTCCTGCGTCACCTGCCATGTCGGCAAAGGCGTGGATTTTCTGGTCAAATCCAAAATCCGCGGTATCCCGCAGATTTATTACACCCTTACGGGCACCTATCCCCGCCCAATTACCACTCCGGTCAGCAATTTACGCCCGGCGCGCGATACCTGTGAAGAATGCCACCGCCCGGAAAAATTCGTGGGCGATGCCATCAAGTTTTATACCGCTTACGCCACCGATGAAAATAATACCAAAACCGTTTCCGCCCAGGCCCTGCGCATCGGCGGCGGCACCAGCGTGCCCCAGGATATCCACTGGCATATCGGCAGTCAGGTCTGGTATGTGGCCACGGATGATCAGTTGCAGAATATTGCCTGGGTGGGCGTGACCAATGCTGATGGCGCCACCACCGAATGGGTGGATTCTACGGCGGCGGTTAACCTCACCCCGGACGCTATACAAAAAGAAAAACGTTTGATGGATTGCATCGATTGCCATAATCGCGCTACCCATGTCTTCTATTCTCCTGAAGAACTTATCGATAATGCCCTCAGCGAAGGCACGATCGATGCCACCTTGCCCTACATCAAGGCGCAGGGTATGAGCGCGCTCGACCCGGTGAATTCCAGCCTGCAAGCCGCTGATCAGAAAATAGATGCGATCCGCACTTATTATCAAACCAATTATCCCGCGGTTTCTGCTCAGAAATCCGGCAGCATCAGCGCTGCGATCACCGAACTCAAGCGGATTGCCGAACTCACCACCTTCCCGGAAATGAACGTGAGTTGGAAGACGCATATTGATAATTCGGGACATCAGCAATACCCCGGTTGTTTCCGCTGTCACGGCAAACTGGTGCAAAAGGGTGCTACTGGCGCCACTTCAGTTGTTGATGCCCGCTGTAATCTCTGTCATTATCCGGTCAGTCTCAACGCGGAACAGTTGCCCATTGTGACCATCCCGCACAAAATCACCGGTTTTACAGATTGTCTGAGCTGCCATGGCAAAACGGCTGCCTGGCCGGTTTCCAGCACTCATGACGGCCGCCCCAATGACGGTTGTACCGGTTGCCATCAGGTCAGCGGCAGTACCGCCCCGGAAATACCGCATAGCCTGCAAATTGCGGAATGCAGCAGTTGTCACGGTCTTACCGGTATCAAACCCTATCCGGCGAACCATGCCGCTTATAACGATACGATCTGCGCACTCTGTCATTCCGTCGGGGCAACTCATGTGCCGCTGACCACCATCAGCATCCCGCACAATACCCAGGGCTTTGCCGATTGTCTGAGCTGCCACAATGGCGCCACCGGCAAATGGCCGGTCTCCGCTACCCATGTGGGGCGGACGAACGCCACCTGTACGGTTTGCCACGAAGTAAAAGTGAATGTCGGACTGGCAATGCACCGCACCGATGTCGGCAGTTGCGCCACCTGTCACAATCCGGCGGCATCCTGGCCTTATCCGTCTTCCCATGCCACCTACACTGAGGATATTTGTTCGCTCTGCCATAATGCCAATACCATCAATGCCCGGACGATACCGCACTCTCTCTCCGGGCGTTCCAACTGCTTGTTCTGCCATGGCGCCGGTTCCAGGGAAGATGATGCCGCCAGAGTCCCCTCGAGCCATTCATCCTATACAAATGTTGTGTGCACGGTTTGTCACCGGTAAAAGTAAGGAACTAAATAAAAAGGGCTGGTGATTGCCAGCCCTTTTTTGTTTTTCCGGTTGCACTCGATTTAAGTATCTGCGGTGACCAATCCCTTACGCATGGCGTATTTGATCAACTCGGTGCGGTTATGCAGGCTCAATTTTTCCATGATCTTGGAGCGGTGCCCCAGCACCGTCTTGAGGCTCAGGAAGAGCATATCCGCGATCTCCCGGCTGGTGCGTCCGTCCGCGATGAGTTTTAAGATTTCCCGTTCGCGGGCGGTGAGCGTTTCATAGGGGTCTCTACCGCCGGGTCGTTGTAGGTATTCCTCAATCAAAGCGGTTGACGCCGAAGGGTAGAGGAAGGAATCGCCTTTCTGCACCGCCCTGATTGCCGTCACCAGTTCCGAACCCAAAGCGCGCTTGGGGATATAGCCGGAAGTACCGGCTTTGATGCAGGAGAGGATATATTCGCGGTTATCATACTGTGAAAGTACCAGCACTTTCACGTCCTTGTTCTTCTTGCGGATGCGCCGTGTGGCTTCTAAACCATCCATCCCCGGCATGGCAATATCCATGATGACCACATCCGGTTCCAGTTCACGCACTTTCTCAATGGCTTCTTTGCCCTCGGAGGCTTCCCCGACGATCTGGATGTCATCGTGCAGACTCAATAAAGCCCGGATACCGTCCCTCAGTACTGCGTGATCATCCACCACCAGGATTTTAATTTTATCCATATCTACCCTCCGTTTTTAATGGGGATTTCTATGTTGATCATCGTCCCTTTACCGTGGGCGCGGGAGTCTATTTCTATTTTCCCGTTGACCAGTTCGATTCTTT
>JAQTOJ010000210.1 GCA_028713395.1 Dehalococcoidales bacterium
TGAAAAAATAATGAAAAAAGCGGCGCGGTTGGTGCTGACAGACGGTGCGGTGTACGAAGGGTTCTCCTTCGGGGCAGAAATAGATACCTTTGGTGAAGTGGTTTTCAACACCAGCATGATGGGGTACCAGGAAATGCTCACTGACCCCTCTTATGCCGGGCAAATCGTCGTGCCCACTTATCCTTTGATCGGCAATTACGGTATCAACGGGCATGATGACGAGTCCAGCCGCATTCAGGTAAAAGGTTTTGTGGTGCGGGAAGAATGCCTGGAGCCGAGCAATTACCAGAGCGTGGAGACGATTCACCAGTACCTGATGAAAGGTAAGACCCCGGGTATCTGCGGGCTGGATACGCGCGCCATCACCCGGAAACTGCGCTCCGTGGGGGTGATGATGGGGATGATCACCACGACTTTATCCGCGAAAGAGGCTCTGTTCAAGTTGAGTCAGCAACCTGTTTACGGCAGCATTGATTTCGTGAAACAGGTAAGTACGGCAAAGGCCTTCGAATGGGAAAAAGAAGCTGCCCCCGGGGATAAATACAAAGTGGTGGTCTTCGATTGCGGCACCAAGCGCAATATTCTAAGGCTTTTGAGAACGAGGGGGTGTCAGGTCACCGTGGTGCCGTGTACTACTAGCGCCCACGATATTCTGAAACTGAATCCGGATGGCATTCTGCTTTCACCGGGGCCGGGCGACCCCGAACTGCTGAATTACGCGGTGAAAACCGTGCATGGACTCATTGGGAAAAAGCCGATCATGGGCATTTGCCTGGGGAACCAATTAATCGCGCGGGCATTCGGGGCGAAGACCTTCAAACTAAAATTCGGGCACCGCGGCGGCAATCATCCGGTTAAGGAATATGCGACCGGACGCGTGCATATCACCGCCCAGAATCACGGTTATGCAGTTGATGCGGATACGCTGAAAGACGGGCTGGAAGTGACCCATATCAACCTCAATGACAATACCGTGGAAGGGCTGAAGCATAAGGAATTACCGATTTTCAGCATCCAATATCATTCCGAGGATTCCCCGGGACCAATGGACAACCGGTATTTATTCGATAGGTTCGTGAAGATGATGGAGGAAGCGAAACTCTAAATCCGAATTTCGAAATCCTAAACAAATTCGAAAAAAGAAACCCCTGCCGTCGTTGCGAGGAAACGTCCAGACGGAACCATAAACAACACATTAGGGAAAAACAAATCAGGTAGTGAGTGAGTAACGGTATTACCTCTTGGGGTGCCGCAAACGGATGGTTTCAGCTTGCCACATCCGCCTCCGGCGGATTCGCAACGACGTAATAGTGATAAAAGGAAAAACATGACAAATAAACCTAAGAAAGTCCTTATCATCGGGTCGGGGCCGATTGTCATCGGGCAGGCGGCGGAGTTCGACTACGCCGGGACACAGGCGTGTAAAGCCATGCGCGAGGAGGGGGTCATCTCAGTTCTCGTGAACTCTAATCCCGCCACCATTATGACCGATGAAGATATTGCCGATGTCGTGTATATAGAACCGTTGACGGTGGAAGTCATCAGCCGCATCATCGAGAAAGAACGCCCGGACGGATTGCTGCCCACCCTCGGAGGGCAGACCGGGTTGAACCTGGCCGTGGAACTGGCGGATGCCGGAGTGCTGGATAAATACAAAGTCCGCGTCCTGGGCACACCCATACAGACCATCCGCAATGCCGAAGACAGGGAACTGTTCAAACAATTATTGCTCAAAATTGGGGAGCCGGTGCCCCGCAGCGAGACCGTCAGTACGATGGAAGACGGACGCCGCGTGGCGCGGGAAATAGGCTTGCCGGTGGTCATCCGTCCGGCATACACCCTGGGCGGCACCGGCGGCGGTTTTGCGCATGACTGGAGCGAACTGGAAATTGTGCTCAACTCCGGCCTCACCGCTTCGCCGATCCATCAAGTGCTGGTAGAGGAATCGGTGGCGGGCTGGAAAGAGCTGGAATACGAGGTGATGCGTGATGGGGCGGATAACTGCATCACCATCTGCAATATGGAAAACATAGACCCCATGGGGGTGCATACGGGAGATAGCATCGTGGTGGCGCCCAGCCAGACCCTGACGAACAAAGAATACCAGATGCTGCGCACCGCCAGTCTGAAAATCATCCGAGAGCTGGGCATCGAAGGCGGCTGCAACGTGCAGTATGCCCTCGACCCGCAGAGCGACCGTTACTATGTTATTGAGGTCAATCCGCGTGTCAGCCGCTCCTCCGCGCTGGCCAGTAAAGCCACCGGTTACCCCATCGCCCGGGTCGCTTCCAAAATCGCTGTAGGTAAACGGCTGGATGAAATCCCCAACGCCGTCACCGGGAAAACGTTAGCCGCCTTTGAACCGGCGCTGGATTACATCGTGGTGAAAATACCACGCTGGCCATTTGATAAGTTTGCCACCGGTGATAGAATTTTAGGCACTCAGATGAAAGCCACCGGCGAGGTCATGGCCATCGACCGCACCTTTGAAGCTGCTTTGGGGAAAGCCGTGCGTTCGCTGGAGTTCGGTAAGAAAACCCTGCTCTGGGAAGATGCCAAATGGAAACTCGGCACGAACATCGATGCTTACCCGCTGGAACCGACCGACCTGCGGCTCTGGGTGGTGATGGCGGCCTTACGGCGCGGCATTCCGCCGGAACAAATCCACGCCAAAACGCATATCGACCTCTGGTTTTTAAATAAAATGCAGAACATTGTCGATATGGAAGGCCGGGTGCGCCGACAACCGTTAACGCCGGAAATACTGCTATCGGCCAAGCGCATGGGTTTTTCCGATGAGATGATCGGCATATTGGTCGACCAATCGGCGGAAAAGGTCAGGCAAACCCGCCTGGAACTGAATATCAAACCGGTTTACAAGATGGTGGATACCTGCGCGGCGGAATTTGACGCGGCGACCCCGTACTTTTACAGTACCTACGAGCAGGAAAACGAAGCCATTCCGGCGCCGGTGAAAAAAGCCGTGGTCATCGGAAGCGGGCCGATCCGCATAGGGCAGGGCATCGAGTTCGATTATTGCAGCGTGCACGCCGCCCGGGCTTTGCGCGAATCCGGTTACCAGAGCATTATGGTCAACTCCAACCCGGAGACCGTTTCCACGGATTTTGATACCAGCGACCGGCTTTACTTTGAAGCGCTGGATGAAGAAAGCCTGCGCGACATCCTGGAAAATGAAAACGGTGCGATTACGGTTCACGGTAAAACACCTTCAATCGTGCAGTTCGGCGGGCAGACCGCCATCAATCTGGCGGAACCGTTGACCCGTAGCGGGATGCCGTTGTTCGGCTCTAACTCAGAAACGATCGACCTGGCGGAAAACCGGCGGCGGTTTGAGAAGTTCCTGGGAGAACTGGGGATTCCGCAACCGCCCGGCGCCGGTGTCACCAGTGTAGAAGAAGGCTTGAATATTGCTAAATCCATAGGCTACCCGGTGCTGGTGCGTCCCAGCTACGTGTTAGGCGGGCGGGCGATGGAAATCGTCCACAATGCCAGCGAATTGGTGCATTTCATGAATTTAGCTTCTGAGGTGAATAACGGGAAACCGGTATTAATCGATAAATACCTCGAAGGCAAAGAGGCTGACGTAGATGCGATTTGCGACGGCGAAACGGTGATGATTCCCGGCATCATGGAACATATCGAACGGGCAGGGGTGCACTCCGGTGATTCGATGGCGGT
>JAQTOJ010000211.1 GCA_028713395.1 Dehalococcoidales bacterium
AAGAGTCCCTGTCAAACCCTCACTAAATCACCCGTGGAGAAGAGGTTTTAAAGCTGATTTCGATAAAGGAGTACTGACATAATCGCTGAACAAATTTACTGACATATTCGCTGGACAACAACAGAGAAATTATAAACCATATGCGATTAAGCGCTCTTTTTGGGCTTTGGTCAGCCGTTTTACCCGGGCTTCCCGCTTCCTCGCCTCAGAGGTATTCGGGCAGACTTCCTGGTAAACGAGTTTGACCGGACGGCGTCCCGCGGTATATTTCGCACCCTTGCCGATATTGTGGGCTTTCACCCTTTCCGGCACATCAACTGTAATACCTGAGTACAGCGTGTTATCTTTGCACCGCAGGATGTAAAAATACCATTCGCGTTCGGTCATTCTTTTATTATAAAACTTATAATGCCTTTTGTATCAAGGCAACCCATATTCCTCCCTCCTTAGTAAGGATGGATACAGGGGGAATTGAAAACCTCCTTTTTGCCTCATACGCATAATGTTGTAAGCACGGGCGTTTTTTCTGGATCCCCATTTTCATGGGGATGGGAGAAACAAAGAAAGGGAAAACAGAATTCTGTTTTCCCTTTCTGCAAATTGTCATCCCCGACCTGATCGGGAATCTAAATTAATGCTTCACCTTAAGTTTTCACTTTAAAGAAATAACACCGGTCATCGTCCTGGGAATCAAACGCTTTTTCGCCACCCGCTTTTTCATACAATCTGCATGCGGGAACGTTGTGCTTTTGGGTGAAAAGGCACAACAACTTACTAATACGCTTTTCCCGGCACGCCGCTTTTAGTTCAGAGAGCAATTTATACCCGATTCCCTGACGTTGGTATTTGCCCATCACGCCCACTTCATGGACGTAGAGCATATTGCCGGATTGACTGATGTGTTTTAGCTCATAGCCGTAAATAAACCCTATCACGCTATCGTTCTCAAGACAGGTAAAAAGCCAGTTCCTCGGGTCGCCTAGAAATTGGGAGGCTTCTTTTTCTGAAGTAAAACCTTCTCTGAAATTATGGTTCATCGCCGGCGTTAACCGTAAGTCGGCGATGGTCAGTTTCCGGTAGATTCTTTCTGTCACATATCCCTCCTGTATATTTTGAGGTAATCTGTTCCCAATTGGGCAATGGATGTTCTAGTAGATACTAAAAGCAGGTTTCAGGTTTCGTAACGCCAATTCAAAAACTTATACAAATCTGCTACCCGAAAATCTGATAAATACTAACAAAAAGGAGTAAAGAATAAGAAAGATGGTTTTTTGTGGCGGAGAGGGTGGGATTCGAACCCACGTCACAGTTTCCCGTGAACCGCTTTTCGAGAGCGGCACCATCGGCCTCTCGGTCACCTCTCCACAAGCTACAAATATATCTCAAAACACCCGCAAAAGGCAACCTCACCAGCTACCTGTAATTGGCGCCTCTCTGGTTGTTCCATGTGGTTTTTTACCGGTGGCAATGCTAAAATAGCACTCGCATATAATGAATCAACAGTATAAAGGAAGGAACTATTTATGGGTATGGTCAATATTTCATTGGAAGGAAAGGTAGCTTTGGTCGCCGGGGCCAGTCGTGGTATCGGACGGGCGATCGCCATCGCTTTCGCCGAGCAGGGCGCGGATGTGGTTGTCAGCAGCCGCAAACAGGAAGACCTTGATGTCGTCGCCAAAGAAATCCAGGCAACGGGACGCAAGGGTGTCGCCATTGCCTCTCATATGGCCAAGGCCGAGGATTCCAAAGCCCTGGTTGCCAGGATCAAGGAGCAGTTCGGCAGAATCGATATTCTCGTCAACTGCGCCGGCACCAATCCTTATTTCGGTCCCATGATCGATGCCGAAGAATGGGCATGGGATGCCACCTTCAATGTGAATCTCAAAGGCCCGTTTATCCTTAGCCAGATCGTTGCTCGCCTGATGCGGGAAACCGGTGGGGGAAACATTCTCAATATTGCCTCTATCGGCGGTTTACGTCCGGGTTATAATCAGGCCATCTACAGCACCACCAAAGCCGGTATGATCATGCTCACGACGGCAATGGCCAACGAGTGGGCGCAGTATAAAATCCGGGTCAACGGTATTGCGCCGGGCGTCATTCAGACGCGTATGGCGGAATCTCTCTGGAAAGATCCGGCGGTCGGTCAGGCGTCCGCCAATCGCACCGCGCTGAAAAGATTGGGTGTGCCGGAAGACATTGCCGGGGCGGCTGTTTTCCTGGTCAGCGAAGCCTCTTCCTATATCACGGGCGAAACCATTGTCATCGCCGGTGGTCGATTATAACCCGAATTCCAGTCCCTTCGTACCTCTTGTTTTATTGATAATATTGCGCTAAAATAGGGCAAACTGATAAGGAGGTAAGCACTTGAAAATCACGGGCATGTGGATGGGTGTCATCGCAGTCATCGTCGGTATCTTGGTCTTGGCATTACCTGACCTTATTCGCTGGTTCGTCGGCGTCGGCCTTATCGTCATGGGCGCGGTGGCTATCATGGCCGCCATGAAGAAATGAAATAATCTCCGGGTACAGTAAAAAGACCTCCAATCAATTTGGAGGTCTTTTTGTTAAAAGGCTGACCGCTGAAAGCTGATAACTATTTTTTATTCCCTTGCAATATCTCTTAACTCTATGATAGCGTTTAACTATTATTTCACCGGAACAAATATAGAGGAGATGGGAAGTGGATTTTTCTTTGAACGAAAAACAGAAAATGTTGCAGACTAGTATGCGTGAACTCGGCGCTAAAAAATTTCTCCCTATTGCCGATGAGCTTGACCGTAAACAGGAATTCCCTATGGCCAACTTCAAGATCATGTGCGACCTGGGACTCATGGGTCTGTGTATTCCGGCGGCTTATGGCGGCAGTGACGGTGATAAAGTCTCCACCGTCATCGTCATTGAAGAACTCTCGCGTGCCTGTGCCTCCACCGGCGGGATTGTCGATGCCCATAACATTCTCGGCACGGAACCCATCTATCTTTATGGCAATGAACAGCAGAAACGTAAATTTCTTCCCATGTTGATCAAAGGTGAAAAAGTGGCGGCTTTCGCCATTACCGAACCGGATGCCGGCAGCGATATCTCCCGTATCAAAACCACCGCCGTCCTGGACGGCGACCATTATGTGCTTAACGGTGCCAAGATATTTATCACCAACGGCGATGTCGCCGGGACGGTCATCGTTTTTGCCGTCATTCCGTCTTTAGGGAAACGCGGCATGACCGCTTTTATCGTCGAGGATGGCATGAATGGCTTCGCCAAAGGCAAAAAGTACGATAAAGTAGGTATGCGGGCATCCACGCAGTCGGAACTGGTTTTTGAAAATTGCCGGGTGCCGGTGGCTAACCGGTTGGGGGTTGAAGGGCAGGGGATGAGGATTTGCCTGCATACTTTAGACCGCGGCAGAATCGGCATTGCGGCACAGGCTCTTGGTATCACCAGGGCTGTCCTCGAAGAAGCCTCTCTTTATGCCTCACAGCGCGTCCAATTCGGCGGCCCCATCGGGCAAAATCAAGCTATTGCCTGGAAGTTGGCGGAAATGGCTACCGACCTGGAAGCCGCCCGCTTATTGACCTACCAGGCGGCTTTTTTATGTGATGCCGGTTTGCCTTTTACCAAAGAAGCTTCTATGGCAAAAATGTTCGCCACCGAACTGTGCATG
>JAQTOJ010000212.1 GCA_028713395.1 Dehalococcoidales bacterium
TGCCGGTCGGCGATGCCCTGATTGGCCGCGTCGTTGATCCCCTGGGCAGACCGCTGGATGGCAAAGGCCCCGTAAAATCTGAAAAAACCCGCGTGCTGGAAAGAGTTGCCCCGGATGTGACCAAACGCAGTTCTGTCAACGTTCCCGTGCAGACCGGCATCAAAGCCGTTGACGCCTTGATCCCCATCGGTCGCGGGCAGCGCGAACTGATTATCGGTGATAAATCCACCGGCAAGACTTCTATTGCCGTGGATGCCATCATCAACCAGAAAGGCGGCAACCTGATCTGCATCTATGTCGCCATCGGGCAGAAAGCCTCCAAAGTTGCCCGCGTGGTCGCTACTCTGGAAGAACAAGGCGCTTTGGCGCATACTATCATCGTCGCCGCCAACGCTTCGGATTCTGCGGCCCTGCAATACCTGGCCCCCTACGCCGGTTGCGCCATCGGTGAAGAATTTATGGAACAGGGCAAAGACGCCCTGGTTGTTTATGACGATCTTTCCAAACATGCCTGGGCATACCGGCAGATCTCATTACTGCTGCGCCGTCCCCCGGGACGTGAAGCCTACCCCGGCGATGTTTTTTACCTGCATTCCCGTTTATTGGAACGCGCCGCTAAATTGAGCAAAGATATCGGCGGCGGGTCTTTGACCGCGCTCCCGATCATTGAAACCCAGGCCGGCGATATGTCCGCCTATATCCCCACCAATGTTATCTCCATTACCGACGGCCAGATGTATATGGAAACCGATCTTTTTAACGCCGGTATCCGCCCGGCCCTCAACGTCGGTCTCTCCGTCTCCCGCGTCGGCAGCACCGCCCAGACCAAAGCCATGAAAAAAGTGGCTGGCAGACTAAAGATCGAACACGCGCAGTACACCGAATTAGCCGCTTTCGCGCAGTTCGGCACCAGCGAACTGGATAAATCCACCCGCGCCCAGTTAGATCGCGGCCAGCGTATCACGGAAATTTTAAAACAACCCCTCTACGTGCCCATGCCGGTGGAAAAACAGGTGATGATTCTCTACGCCGGTATCAACGGTTACCTGGATGATGTTCCGGTGGAGAAAATACGTGATTTTGAAGTCAAGTTCCAGAAATTCATGGAAACTACCCATCCTGAAGTCGGCACGGCCATCGCCCGTGAAAAAGACCTCTCTCCCGCCACCGACGAAACGCTCAAGGTCGCCATTCGTGAGTTCAAACAGACATTTATTATCGCTTAGGATTGTGAATTAGCCAATGGCAAATATTCGTCTCATTAAACGCCGCATCAAAGGCGTGCAGTCAACCGCCAAAATCACGCGCGCCATGGAGATGATCGCTACCTCCAAAATGCGCCGCGCGCAGGATGCCGGCTTGGCGGGGCGTCCCTACGATCAAAAAATCCGGCAGGTCATCGCTGATCTGGCGGCCATTCCCGGCGCCCAGATGACTCACCCGTTGCTGCAAAAACGCCCCGTGAAAAAGATTGCCATTATTCACATCACCCCGGACCGTGGCCTGTGCGGCGGCTTGAACGCCAATCTCAATCGGAAATCCGGCAGCTTCATCGTCGGCCAGGATAAACCGGTCACTTTGATCTGCGTTGGGCGTAAAGGCGCGGAATTCATGCACCGCGCCGCCCGCGAACTGACGGCGGAGTTTACGAACCTCGGCGACCGCCCGAAACTGTATGATGTACTACCCATTGCCGATATCGTCAACCAGGATTACATCCACGGGAAATTTGACGAGGTCTATTTGGTCTACACCAAGTTTATTACCACTATGTCTCAAACACCGGTCATCGAACGTTTGCTGCCGGTAGTGCCGGAGACATCTCAGGCGACTAAAAACGGTGATTTTGATTATGAACCGGATGCGCAAACGGTACGGGAATCCCTGTTGCCTCGTTTTGTAGAAATGGAAATATATCACGCCATCCTGGAATCGATTGCCAGCGAGCAATCCGCCAGAATGGTCGCCATGCGCAATGCCACGGAAAACGCCAAGGAGTTGACGCAGGACCTGACACTGATGTACAACAAAGCCCGCCAGGAAGCGATCACTACCGAACTGCTCGATATCGCCGGCGGGGTGGCGGCCCTGCAACAATAACACCGGAAAATAAACAGTCGCGCAAGCAGCAAGACTGGCGGGAAATATGGCAACTGGAAAAATAGTGCAGATTATCGGTACGGTCATTGACTGCGAATTTCCGCAGAACACGTTACCGTTACTGTTCAACGCCTTGGAAGTGCAGACCACCACCGGCAGAATTATCCTTGAAGTACAGGACCATCTGGGCAATAACCAGGTGCGCTGTCTTTCGCTCGCCCCTACCGAAGGTCTGGAACGCGGCCTGCCGGTGGTAGATACCGGTAAGCCCATTTCCGTCCCCGTTGGCCGGGGTTGTCTGGGCAGGCTGTTCGATGTCACCGGTACCCCCATCGATAACGTGGGTGAAGTGAAAGCCTCCGATAAATGGTCTATTCACCGGGCTCCCCCTTCCTTCTCCGAACAGGAAACCACCCCTCAATTACTGGAAACCGGTTTGAAAGTCATCGACCTCATCGCGCCCTTCTCCAAAGGCGGTAAAATCGGCGCCTATGGTGGCGCGGGTACCGGGAAAACCGTGATCATCCAGGAACTGATCCGCAACATCGCCACCGAACACGGCGGTTTCTCGGTTTTCGCCGGTGTGGGCGAACGTTCCCGTGAAGGTAACGACCTCTGGAATGAAATGAAAGCCTCCGGCGTCATTGAAAAGACTGTCATGGTCTTCGGGCAGATGAACGAACCTCCCGCCGTGCGCTTGCGCATCGCGCTCACCGGTCTGACCATGGCCGAATATTTCCGTGATGTCGAAAGACAGGATGTGCTTTTATTTGTCGATAATATCTACCGCTACACGCTGGCCGGCATGGAAGTCTCCGCGTTGCTCGGCCGTATGCCTTCCGCCGTGGGTTACCAGCCGACTCTGGCCACTGAAATGGGCGAGCTTCAGGAACGCATCACCTCTACCAAACATGGCTCGATCACCTCTTTCCAGGCCATTTACGTCCCGGCGGATGACTACACCGACCCCGGCGTCGTTACCTCGATGGGTCACCTTGACGCAGTCATCGCCCTGGAACGCTCTATCGCAGCTCAGGGTCTCTATCCGGCCGTCGACCCTCTCACCTCTACCTCACGCGTCCTTGACCCGCTCATCGTCGGTGAAGAACACTACCGTGTCGCCCGTGAACTCCAGCGCGTCCTCCAGCGTTATAAGGACTTGCAGGATGTCATCGCCATTCTTGGTATCGAAGAATTGAGTGAAGAAGATAAGCTCACCGTCGCCCGCGCGCGCAAGATACAGAAATTCCTTTCCCAGCCGATGTTTGTCGCTGAAGCGTTCACCGGTCTCAAAGGCGCCTATGTTCCCAGAGAGCAAACCGTCCGCGGTTTCAAAGAAATCCTGGAAGGCAAACATGATGCCATTCCCGAGCAGGCTTTTGCCAACAAAGGTACGATCGATGATGTCATCGCCGATGCGGAAAGAATGAAAGCAATAGCTTAATTGTATAAGGAAACTTTTTCATGACCATTAAAGTGGATGTAGTCACCGCGGAACGTCTGGTTTTTTCAGACGATGTTGATATCGTGATCGTTCCGGGTGTGGAGGGAGAAAT
>JAQTOJ010000213.1 GCA_028713395.1 Dehalococcoidales bacterium
CGTTACAGATCGGCCGCCAGGGCATCGAATGGTTTGCGCCATTCCATCAACAACCGGTCGCCCGCATTACCATGCCGGATCTCGTTGCGGTGACCCTTTCGGGCGCTACCAAAGGCGCCGTTAAAAACTTCCAGTCATCCGGCAGCCTCGCTATTAAAGTTACCGGGGCGAGCACGGTAGAAATCATTGATACGGCCGCGGACACCCTGAACGTGGAGGTCACCGGCGCTTCCACCCTGAAGGGCGATCTCAAAATCACTGGCAATGCCCGGTTCGAAGTCACCGGCGCCAGCAAAGTGGAATTGACCGGTTCCGCGGCCAATGTCGCCAGCTCGGTCAGCGGCGCTTCAAAATGTGACCTGATCGACTTCACTGTGCACAACGCCGATATGGATATCAGCGGCGCCAGCAACGGTCGGGTCAATCTGAACGGCAGATTTGATGCTAATGTCAGCGGCGCTTCTAACCTTACCTGGACCGGCAACCCCACTATGGGCGATATCCGCACCTCCGGCGCCTCCAATTTACGCCGCAAATAGCCTGCGTCACATAGAGTATCGAAGGGGGTTGGAGGCATTCTCTCCAACCCCCTTTTTCTTCCCCAAAACAATTGCTGCTCTCCACCTGGTCATCCGTCCAGTAAAACACTACCTCTGTTGCCAGCTCGTATTCCCTGCATTCCGCTGGTGAACCGCCGCAATATTCATACTAAAGTGGAATTATCGAATTTATTCAGGAGGCTATTATGCTAAACGACCCCGGCAAGCACTCAGCCCTCGTTCAAGGAGAGGCTGCCCTGGACATGGAACTTAACTCCATACGCATCAAAACACAAGTCCGCGTCAAAGGCGATACTGTAATCAGCGTCCAAAACCTGAAAAAAACCTATGAAAATACCACCGTGGTCAACGATATCTCTTTCGAAGTGACGAAAGGAGAGATTTTTGGGTTGCTTGGACCAAACGGCGCCGGGAAAACCACCTCCGTCGAGATTATCGAAGGATTGCGCAAAGCCGATTCCGGTAAAATATCCATCCTGGGACTGGATGGTGTGAAAAACGCCGGTGAAATCAAGCAGCGCATCGGCATCCAGTTACAGATTCCGGCCTTATTGCCGCTTCTAACCGTAGAAGAGGTCATACGGCTTTTCGGCAAAGTCTACCGGCGTTCTTTACCCGTGAACCAGCTTATGGCATTACTTTCGCTTGAGGAAAGCCGTAAAGTACAGACCAAAAATCTTTCCGGCGGCCAGCAACAACGCCTTTCGGTCGCCATGGCGCTCGTCAACGACCCGGAAATCACTTTCCTTGATGAACCTTCCACCGGGCTTGATCCCCAATCCAGAAGGCAGCTCTGGTCGGTCATTGAAGAAATGCGTCAGCGCGGCAAGACGGTGATCATCACCACCCATTTCATGGAAGAAGCTGAAAAACTGTGCGACCGGTTGATGATCATGGATCACGGCAAAATTATTGCTACCGGCGCGCCCCAGGAATTGATCAATACCCATTTCAAAGAAAGCGCCATCCAGTTTGAAACCGATGCGCGTGCGGATGTAGACGCCTTTAAAAAATTCCCCGCCGTGACCGAAGTATTGGTAGATAACAACGAAGTGGTTATTTACTCCAACAATATTCAGCTCACCATGTCGGCGGCGCTGCGTTACGCTGAAACCCATGGCGCCATGGGCCAAATGAAAAACCTGCACGTCCGGCAATCCACTCTTGAAGATGTCTTTTTGAAATTAACCGGTAGGAGGATTAGAAATTGAAAATCTTTTTTGAATTGATTAAGTCGAATTTTCGTCAATTGTTCAGAGACAAGGCTTCGCTCTTTTTTACCTTTGCCTTCCCCATCGTCTTCATGGTCATCTTCGGGCTAATCTGGAGCGGCGATAATAACTTCAAAGCCAATGTGGGCTTGGTAAGCAAATCCTCCTCTCTTGAAGCCCAGGCCTTTTCCCAGGCTTTTCACGGCATCGGGGCTTTCAAAGTAGAAGACGGTGATTTGACCGTGCTGCTGACTAAACTCAAAGCCGGCGAACTCCGGGCGGTCATCGTCATCCCGGAAGATATCAGCGCCGCGGGTGCCAATGGGAAAACCTCGGATATCACCCTTTATTATGACCCCACCAATACCACCACGGCTCAGGTGGTGCTCCCTGTCGCCGCCCAGGTGATCGAACAGGTGGAAAGAATGATCAGCCGTCAACCTTCGGTTGTGCAACTCACCACTCAATCCATCCAGTCCCGCCAGATGCGTAATATTGATTACCTCGTGCCCGGCATCGTGGCCATGTCTTTGCTCAGCACCGGTTTGTTTTGCGCCATGCCCCTCATCCAGCAGCGTGAAAAGAAGATTCTCAAACGCTGGAGCGCCACCCCTATTCACCGTTCCTCTATCATCTACAGCCAGGTGATCTTCCGGTTGGTATTAGGGTTAGCCCAGACCGTTTTATTGATCGGTATCGCACGGCTGGTCTTCAACGTGCAAATGGTCGGCAACTGGCTGCAATTGGCCGGTTTCGTCTGCGTCGGCACTTTAGCTCTCATCAGCGTTGGTTACGTCATTGCCTCCTTCGTAAAAACGGAAGAAGGCGCCATGCCCGTGATTCAACTGGTGCAATTCCCCATGATGTTCCTCTCCGGCATTTTCTTCCCGGTGGAGATGATGCCCGGATTCATGAAACCGGTTATCCAGGCTATGCCCGTGACCTATCTGGGAGATGGTTTACGTCAAATCATGATCGAAGCCACTCCTATCCACACGATGAATATCAATTTGCTCGTACTCGGCGGCTGGTTGGTCGTTTGTTTAGCCGTTTCGGTAAGATATTTCCGCTGGGAATAGTGTTACCGGCTGAGATTGAACAGGCGCGGGGTTCACCCGCGCCTGTTCAATTAATCTGGGTTCTTGCTGGCTGTAATCTGATATTTCTCCCATCTTGATGCCTGCTTCCAACCATTGACCTTTTTTTAACCAGCGGGTACTATATTGCTTTAGATATTAAATGTGGGAGTTTGTATCCATGAAATGCAATCATCACGCCATGCGCCGTTTTTTTACATTGATTTTGATTCTAATTATGACCGCTGTGTTTTTACTCCCCGCCGGTTGTACCGGTACTCATTCCGATAGTAATCAGCAGACGGTCCTCAACGTTGGCTTGCTGCTTGGCTCCGGCGGCCTTGGCGATAAATCGTTCAATGATTCCGCTTACAACGGTTTGCTACAAGCCCAGAAGCTCTACAATGTCCGTTTTGAGACCGTAGACTTTACGGAAGCCGCCGCCAAGCTGGACGCCTTGCGCCTTTTTGCCCGGAACAATTATGACCTGATCATCGGAGTTGCCTATGAAAACAAAACGGTCATCGAGACCGTTGCCGCGGAATATCCGGGTATCCGCTTTGCCGCTATTGATTTTGAGGCTAACGGGCCTAATATCGCTTCCATTGTCTACCGGGAACAGGAAGCTGATTTCCTCGTCGGTGTTTTAGCCGCCATGCTGACAAAAACTAAAATCGTCGGCGTCATCGGCGGCACCGATATCCCCGCTATCCGCCGTATCATGTCCGGTTTTCAGCAGGGGGTCGCCTACCAGGATACTAACGTCCGCTTTTTCGCCCGGT
>JAQTOJ010000214.1 GCA_028713395.1 Dehalococcoidales bacterium
TCGTATTTCAATTGTTTTGAAGACAGCTCGATTTTCTTGAAATACTGGGCGGAAACACAGGGTAATTGCGCCGCGCGTTCGAAGATGATGCGGCGGGGCACACCGGCGGCGGCGATGACAGACATGTAGGAAAGCAGATACAGCAGGTCAAATTCCATGACGCTGGTATCTTTCAGCGCTTTCTTTAGAGAAAGGCTTTTAACGTTAGGTTCTTTTTTTACGAAAAGAGTCAATAGTCCCATGTTTATACCCTTCAGGGCGTGTAACCGCTAAAAATACTCTGCGCCGAAACACCGTTCGGCGTGGATACCAAAGCCAGATTCGTCGTCCCGGCGCCAATGGCCGGGTCAAGTTTGATGCTTAACTTGATCTGTTCTCCGGGGTTGAGTACCCCTACCTCAAAAACCTCGGGGGTTTCCGTAGCGGCATCCATATAGATGCCTTTGACAGTCCATTCGTTCATGTCCAACCCGCGGCTGTTATATGGCAGCCATTTTACATAATAATTATTCACTGCGTCGAAGTACTGGAGAATAATATCCCAATCCGCGAAGCCGGAGAGTTTTTTCTGCCCGATGTTGGAAATAGAGATTTCCGCGCTGCCGGGGGCGGCTTGGGTCACCTGCAATATGGCGATATTGGTACGTTGTATCTCGTCATCTCTCTGCCCGACTTCTTCCAGGCTGATGGCGGTTTTATCGATCGAGGAGAAGTAACTCTGTGACATGGTCATACCCCCCACTACGATCAGGACAATACAAATTAAAGAGATAATTATCGTTTCCATCTAATCTTCTACATCGTGAAGTAATATTCTTCGGTGATACCGTTAGGCAAAACTACTTTTATGTAATAAGTGCCGGCGCCCGGGTCTACCGTATACGTGATCGTGATTTTCACGGTGACTTTCGGATCCCACTGGTCGCCTTTTTCTATTTCATAGTCCCAGTTGGGGGAACCCCCCAGAGCCTCGGCGGCCCCGGGTATCCGGGCAAAGTCATCTTCCTGCCCGAAAAAGATATCGCAGTCATCCACCGGGGCGATCTTGGTGCTGCCCACATTTTTTACCCAGATATATATGGAAAGCCTATCGGCGGTATTGGCCGCATGGACAATGTTTATGCGGCTTTTCATTCTTTCATCAACTGTGTCTGCCATGCTGACCATAGCGGCTCCTGAACGATTAATCATTGGATAAACCGTATTGAATAAAAACACCGTGCACACAATGCCGGCGATAATCATAAGTGCCGTAGTAATGGCTTTGTCCACAGACAACTTCTCCTTGGTTGCTAATGTCGTCACGCCCGCAGCGTATTTTTGTCATTTGCATTATTTGCCACATACTACTAATATCCTTAACATGACACAATCAAGCCTGCCGTAGTCTCGCGGGGAGCGCTGGTTTGACGCTCCCCGCGAGACAATAGTGTCTGTTATTTACTGCAGGTCAATGACGGTGTCGAGGTAACCGGGCATGGTTCTTTCAACGGTCAAGACGGCGCCACGGGAGGGTTTGATTTCCGCCGTGAAGGTGTGGTTGGCATCTACGTTGTTGCCGGCCAGGAAGGGCGGGTTCGCGCCCGCAGCCCAGACAGCGCCATCGTAAGTATGTAACCAGATGGTGATGACGGCTTTTTCATCGCTTTCCAGCAGATAATCGCTGGAGGCTTTACCCACGAAATCCAGGGTCCAGGCGCAGTTGGCGATGGTGGTGGTATCATCGACATAAGAGATGATGGTTGGGTTGTTGAGACCGCTACCGACGAGCGCGCCACCCGCCACAATGTAAGGCGGGGTGAGATCGATGACGTCGCCACCCTTGAGCGAATTGGATACGGTAATCTCAATCTTACCGACTGAGCTGCCGATATTGGCATCGCCTTTGTAGGCAATGACATTGCCCCTCATTTCCAGGGTGCTCTGTGTTTCCTCCAGCCCGGAATAGACGGCTTCCTGGCTTTTCTGTGAGGAGAACAGCCCGGCGGAGAGGACGGTGTAGGCAAATACGGCCGCGACGACAACAAAGGCGATGAGGATGATGGCTGTTTCCAACCCGGTGATGCCCTGTTCGGAACGGTGTATTGTATTTAATTTCCGGAACATAACGTTTCCTCCTTTTTTCTTTTTCCTGTTTACAGGCGGGGTTATCCTTGCCCCGTATTCCTGTAAAGACTGACTATTAGTTCATGTTCATGACGGAATCGATGAAAGCGGGGGTGGTGCGTTCGAAAACCATGACAGCGCCTTTCGGGGTCTTGATTTCGATCGTGAAGTTCTTGTTGGCTAACAGGTTGGGGTTCAAGGCGTCTACCAGGTTACCACCGGCGGCGCCAGCTGTGGCGTTACCCACGGTGATCTGGAACTTTTCGTTGGCTTCGAGCAGGTCATCGGTATCGGCATCACCCAATTTGGTGACGGTCCAATATAAGTCTTCGACTCTCTGATCCTGGTTGACAAAGGAAATGACGACGATGTTGTTGGATGCGGCGGCGGCCACACCGGTGTTACCGCCGGCGGCGGAGGGAGCGGTGAAATCAATGGCCTCACCACCCAGGACATTGGCTACGGTAAAGGTAAGCTGGCTGAGGTAACCATTGGCGCCCGTGTTTTCGGCTTTGGCGATGACGGCGCCGCGTAATTCCAGGGTACTCTGGGTTTCTTCCAGGGCGGAATAAACTGATTCCTGGCTTTTCTGGGTAGAGAATAAGCCTGCGGATAAGACGGTATAGGCAAAAACCGCAGCGACGACGACAAAGGCGATCAAAATGATGGCAGTTTCCAATCCGGTAATGCCGGTTTCTTCTTTATGGACGAGATTTAATAATTTTCTCAACATTGTATCCTCCTTCTTTGATTTTTTTAGATTTTGTTGTTCTAGTATTTTCATTTGTTTACCCCTTAGTTCAGGTCGTTAACGTCGTGGATAATGCTGGACATGGTGCGTTCCATGTTGAGGACGGCGCCGGTGGGCGGTTTGATTTCGATGTTGAAGTTGTGCCCGGTGCTGATCTTCTTGAAGTCCCAGCCGGCATTGTTGTTGACGTTGGTCAGGTCAATGGTGACCTCGAATTTCTCGCCTTCGTCCAGGATGATGTCGCCATCATCTTTACCCAAAGCGGAAGCTGACCAGGCAAGATCAACGATTTGCTGGAAATTATCGCTGAATTGCACCATGATCTTGTGAGATTTGGTGCTTTCGTCGCTGATAATCCCATCGTCATCGGCATCGGTGGTGCCGGAGAAGTCGATGCCATCGCCGCCGTTGGAAACATTGGACAGGGTTAACACGAGTTCGCTGGCGAAGGTTTTCATCGGGTCAGCATTAGAATTGAATTTGGCGGCAATTTCCACGGAATCCAGGTAGAATGTGCCGGCGGCATCGGTGGATAAGACGATTCCGTAATATGCAGCGCTGTCATCGTTCCCACCGGATAAGGTTACGGTGTGTTTTTCCCAACCCGTGCCGGTAGGATTGATTAAGTAAGTTTCCGTGGCGGTGCCGCTCAGGTCGGCGCCGGTGCCCAGGACAAAGCTGATATTGCTGTCTAGCGCAGCGTCAACTTTGGCCCAGAAGGT
>JAQTOJ010000215.1 GCA_028713395.1 Dehalococcoidales bacterium
GATGCCGGTGTTGCCGCTGGTCGGTTCAATGATAGTGCCGCCCTTTTTCAGTTTACCGGCTTTTTCCGCGGCTTCGATCATCGCCACCCCGATTCTGTCTTTGACACTGTGCGCGGGATTGAAGGCTTCCAGCTTGGCAAGCACCGTGGCTTGCGTTCCGATAGTAATTTTGTTCAGTTTTACGAGCGGGGTATTGCCGATTAGTTCCGTGAGATTATTCGCAATTTTCGACATTTTATTTTCCTCATAGTTTTATTAAATATTGTACATTTCGGCGGATTGCGCTTCTTTAGAGCGCTGACGCATGACCATATCTTGCAAAGTAACCGCCTCCAGCACCCCTTCCAGCGCGTTTTTCAGTTCCACCCAGACATCCCGGGTGGCGCAACGAGAGGCACGGTTACAGACACCGGGATCGTCCACACATTCCACCAGAGACATTTGCCCTTCGCTTACTGCCATCACTTCCATGAGTTTGATTTCCGCCGGTGGACGGGAAAGCACAAAACCGCCGTTAGCCCCGCGCGTGCTGTTGACCAATCCCGCGGCTTTTAACGAAAGGAAAAGGTGCTCTAAATATCGTTCCGAGATCTCCTGCCGGGATGCCACATCCTTAAGCAGTACCAGCCCTTCTCCATAATGGACGGAGAGATCCAGCATGGCGCGCATGGCGTATCGTCCCTTGGTTGATAGTTTCATCGTATTATCCTTTTGTTACAATTAATCATCGTTTTAGTGATAATACAACAAAATAAAGAGGGGTGTCAAGGGCATGGTTTGAAGCAAAGCAACCAGCGCTACGACTATTTTAAGTCAGGTTTACCCATTGTTTCCGGCTGCTCAGACCCCTTCACTTTTTCCGGTTGTGGAGTTGTAAACCGCTTAGGCAACCAGACCTCCCGGGTGGCTAAGGCAAAAAGCACCGTGCCCACAGTTGTAACAAAAAACGCGATACCGCCAAAATTAGCGGCGTAATTTTGTTTCATCAGCGTGGAACTTAGACCACTAGAAGTAATTATGGATCCCCATTCCGGCGTTGGCGGCGCTAACCCTAAACCGTATGAACTCAAAGGGACAAACAGCGCCGCCCCGGATCCCACCGCCAGAAAAAACATTACTAATAGTACCGGCAAGACCTGCTTTACGTACGCTGCCCAATGCGAACCACCCCATTTCCATTTCCTTTGGCTGATCAAATTATCGTTCCTGAAAGGGTTGCTTAACGTCCGGTAGATAGATGCCAAAAAGATAAGAGACGCCAATATCTCAATCAGAATTTTCACCCCGTCTTGAGGAAACCATTCGGTAAAAGTGATATAAATCAACAAACTCCTTGAAGGAATCAATCCATAGAAGGCGACAAACACCACAACTATGGAAATGATAGAGACGGAATAGACTAACGCCCGCAGGAATTTTTGGATTCTCCCACTAGCAAGCGAGCTTATGAGTGCAAGTACCAGCGAAAGACCAACGGTAATGCCCAGAGTCATCAAACCCACTTCTAAGTAAGGGCGTGACCCGTAGACGAAGCGGCTGAAAATATCCCTACCAATTTCATCTGTGCCGAAGAGGAAACGGGAGCTAGGAGGTTGGCTGCGTTCCTGCACTCTGATCATATTAGGATCTTGAGTAGCAATTACCGGCGCAAAGACCGCAAGTAGTATGACCAGCAACAAAATCACCGCCCCGATGAAACCGTAGGGTCGTTTTTTTAATAAGGTGAAGACTTCCATTTTCCTGCTTCCTATACGACTTTTTCCGTTGACAAGAATTATGCATCACACGCATGACAATGTCAATAGACAGAGCTACCCACATTGCGTCCCGTCCGTTTCGAAGGGAGCATATGGGTACAAATCCGCAGGACAGAGGATATTGTTATCTCTGCTTGCTGTTTTCCGGTTTTATTTTCTGACCCGGCTGAAGTACTTCACGATCTCGAACCACGTGATACAAACAGCGCCGGCGCCTAAGCAAATCAGTAAATCGTTAGGATGCAGCACCCCAAAATGGAAAAGGTCGCGTAACGCCGGGATAAATATAATCAGCGTGAGTAGCGTAATCGTGGCAGCCACAATGATATAGAGGGATACATTTTTTGCTTTTAAACCGGAAAAAATGTTTTTTGACCAAATACGGTTAGATAATATTAACCCCAGGTTGGCAATGACCAGCGTGACAAAGGTTAGGCTGCGGGCTTCGGCCTCTCCCCGCCCCATATGCACAAAATCAAAGCTGTATATCCCCAGTGTGACCGCTAACACCATTGCTCCCTGCAACAGCGCCAGGGTGATGGTACGTCCGCTGAACAAAGGTTCGTTACGGTCCCGCGGCGGCCGGTTCATGACATTCGGTTCTTCAGGTTCCGCTTCAAATGCCACCGAACAAGCCGGGTCGATAATCAATTCCAGAAAAACCACATGCACCGGCATCAACAATAACGGCCAGCCCAATAGGACGGGAATGAGCGAAAGCCCGGCAATAGGCACATGCACGGCCAGGATATACGCCATGGCTTTTCTCAAATTATCGAAGATACGTCTTCCCAACCTTATAGCTTTTACGATCGAGGAGAAATCATCGTCCAGCAGTACCAATGCTCCCGCCTCGCGGGCTACATCGGTACCCCTGCCTCCCATAGCAATGCCGATATTGGCGGATTTGAGCGCCGGGGCATCGTTAACACCATCACCGGTCATGGCCACGATCTCCCCATTTTCTTTGAAGGCATTGACCAACCGCAATTTTTGTTCCGGTATAACACGGGCAAAAATATTGACTTCTTTGATACGTTCACGCAGGTCGGCATCGCTCATCTTGAACAATTCCGGCCCTGTGATGATCTTATCGAAAGGCTTCAACCCGATTTGCCGGGCGATATTCTGGGCAGTGATCGGATAATCTCCGGTGATCATCACCACCCGTATACCAGCGCGATAACATTCTGCAATGGCTGCAGGCACAGTAGGACGAATGGGGTCGGCGAACCCCAGCAATCCTAAAAACTCGAATCTAAAATCATGCTGGTTGCCGGGGAGCGTGCTCTGGGTAAATTGCGCTTTCGCTACTCCCAGGACGCGTAACCCTTCTGCTGCCATTTTTTCTACCTGTCTGGATATTTCGGCAACTTCCTGTTTATCCAGATGCCAAAGATCAGTAATAGCCTCGGGGGCTCCTTTAGAGGCTATAATAAAATTCTCGCTGTTCGGCGACCTCCAGACGCGGGAAAGAGCCAGCAATTCGCGGGATAAGGGGTATTCGCGCATAAAGGTCCAATCATTGTGAAGATGTTCGGTCAATGTCTGATAATGCGTCCCCAGGTCTTTCAAGGCTTTTTCCATAGGGTCGAAAGGATTCGTCTGGCTGGCGAGTATACTGAACTCAACCAGTTGGTGAAATTTTTCCGGTGGAGATTACTGAGATTGCAAATCAACCGTAAACGCTTCCCCTTTTACGGCGATTTTGGCAACAGACATCTTGTTTAAAGTCAATGTGCCGGTTTTATCCACACAAAGCACCGTGTTCGACCCCAATGTTTCTAT
>JAQTOJ010000216.1 GCA_028713395.1 Dehalococcoidales bacterium
CGAATATACCACCATCGTCGGCCCGACGGGCGCCGGAAAAACGGTGCTTTTGGAATCACTGGCGGGTTTGCACGCGGCGGAAAGCGGCAGGCTGTGGATTGGCGGAACAGATATGACCTTAGCCCCGCCGGAAACCCGGGGGATGAGCATTGTATATCAGGATTGCGCGCTTTTTCCCCACCTGTCTGTGAAGGACAACGTGCTTTTCGGGCTCAAGGTCAGAAGTAAGAAAAAAGCCGAATTCGATGAAGTATTATCGTGGGTCGATTCCTTACTCGCCATCAAGCAATTGTGCAATCGTTTACCGTCTACTCTGAGCGGCGGTGAACGCCAACGGGTAGCTTTAGCCAGGGCGCTGGTGACCCGCCCGCGGATACTATTGCTCGATGAACCCTTGAGCGCCCTCGATGCGGAAAGTCGGGAAGAAATTCGCGCCACGCTGAAAAGCCTGCATCGTCAGCTCGGTGTCACTATAATGCATGTGACCCACGATTTTGAAGAGGCGATGTCTCTGGGAGATCGCGTAGTGGTGATTCACCGCGGGCAAATCATGCAGGTTGGTGCTCCGCGTGATGTTTTTTACCACCCGGTGTCTGAATTTGTGGCGCGTTTTACCCTGGCACGGAATATCTTCGCCGGGAAGCTGTCCGGTATGGAAAACAGGCAGCCTTTGTTTCAGACCGGGAATTTGTTGCTTACGGTCGCTGCTGAAAAAGCGACCGCTACCTTTGCCGTGGTGCGACCGGAGATGATCCATGTTTCTCTGGAAAAACCGGCTGGAGATAATGTTTTCTCCGGGACTATTACCTCTTTGGAAGACCGGGGCGCGATGATCTGGCTGGAAGTGGCGTGCGGTATCACGCTGCGATGTTTACTGCACCGGCAGCAATATGAGCGCCTTGGCGTCAAGCCGGGACAGACGGTGTTCCTTTCAATTTCTGCCGAGTCCGTGCACCTGATTTAGCCTCAGACTATCTTCATTCCCCTTGTAATAATCGGGTCAAACTGCGCCGAAAATATATTTACGTAAATACGTAAAAACATATTGACACCCTGGGATATCCATGGTAATCTTATAATACGTAATTACGTAAAACAAAATTAAAGGAGGCTGACAATGGCCAGAAATTATGCTGCGGAAATCGATACCCTGAAAAAAGACTTGTCTGAAATCAAGGAAATGTTGAAGCCGATGATCGCGATGAAGGCATCTTTCAACGAACCCCATAAAAAAGTGGGGCAAATTGAGAAAATGCCTTTCATGCATCCTGACCCGAATATCATGAATATTCTTGATCGCCTGGAAAACGATTGCGGTTCGAAAGACCAGACCGGGTGTATCACCTACATCGGGGTGTTTTCTTCCGGCGGCCGGCAGGCTGACTGGATTCGCCACGAGGTCAACACCGATGATCTATTAAAATTGATCGAAAATAAAATGGCGGTCAAAGTCCTGGCTTGTATCGGCAATAACGACCGGTTGAACATTCTGCTTTCTATTTTGAAAAAACCTATGACCGTCGCCCAATTGGTTGAGGAGTGCGGCTACGGTTCTACCGGACAAGTCTATCATCATCTCAAACCCTTGATCTCCGCCGACCTGATTACCGAGGACAGTAAAAGTGAGGCGAAAGGGGTATATTTTATCCAGCCGCACCGGGTGCAGGGCATCATCATGCTGCTTGCCGGTATCAGCGATATGCTGGACCCGCAATATACCAAAGGTGATTGGGATCAATCAAGTTAAACATAAATTTCCCAGGTTTTCTGTTTGACAACGCGTTGCGCTTATGATAACTTGAAACTAATGACAAGCATTAACGTCTCTCAAAGATATTATTGGTATTACTTTTATTTTACAGGACACATAAGTGCGCTTGAGAGTCGTTGTCTGGCAGACAAGTAAAAAATAGCCCTTCATCAAAAGTGAAATAGAGCCCTCTCAAGCAGAGGGCTCTTTCTTTTTCTAGTAAAAATAGCCGGAGGAAAAAAGTGATTATCATGAAAGCCGATGCCACCCCAACTCAGATCAAAAATGTGATCCGGGAGGTCGAAAAACACGGGTTGCGTACCGATGTTTCCCGTGGCGATTTCCGCACGATCATCGGGCTCATCGGGGATGAGCGCAAAGTCTCGTTTGAACGCCTTGCCATGTTACCTGGAGTCAAGGAGGCAAGGATGATCGAGACACCTTATAAATTGATCAGTAAAGAATATGCCAAAGCCGCGGGAGAAAAAACCGAAAGGATCGTCAAGGTTGGGGATATCGAAATCGGTGGGGATGAAGTGGTTTTCATTGCCGGTCCCTGTGCCATCGAAAGTAAAAAACAGTTGTTCACCATCGCCGAAGGGGTAAAGAAAGCCGGCGCCCAGATTTTACGGGGCGGTATCTTCAAACCGCGCACCTCGGTGCATTCCTTCCAGGGTTTGGGCGGGGGCGGCGAGGACGACGCGCGAGAGGCTTTGAGCTGGCTGAGAGAAGCCGGGGATAAATTCGGCATGCCGGTGATCACCGAAATCCGGGGTGAAACCCAGGTTGACCTGGTGGCGGAATATGTTGACATAATACAAATCGGCGCCCGTAATATGTATGATCAGGATCTGCTGGTGAGCGTGGCGAAGAAACACAAACCGATTCTTTACAAACGGCATTTCGGCGCCGGCATCGAGGAATTTCTTTCGTTCACCGAATATATGGTGGCCGAGGACAACAAGGATATAATTTTATGCGAGCGGGGCATCTTGCCTCTAGGCAAGGGTAAAAGCTATACTAGATACACGCTTGACCTGGCGGCGGTGCCGGTGATCCAGAAAGAAACATATTTACCGGTCATCGTCGATCCCTCACACGCTGCGGGCAGGCGCGATCTGGTTTTCAGCCTGTCCTGTGCCGGTGTGGCGGCGGGCGCGGTCGGTCTGATTGTAGAATCGCACAACAATCCGGCGGAAGCGCTGGTAGATAGCCAGCAGCAGATCACGCCGGCGGAACTGAAAGAATTGATCACCGCTTGCAAGAAAATACGCCGCGCGATCGGGGATAGACACAACGGAGGCTAACTTTATAAATGAAGAAGATCCGGGCGAAACTGCCGCAAGGCGGTTACAATATCCATATCGGGGCCGGGATGCTTACGGAAACCGGCCAGATACTAAAGGAACTCGGTTATCACGATAAAGCCGTCATTGTCACCGACCCTCTGATTCGCGATCTGTACGGCAATAGCCTGAAACAAAGCCTGGGCGGCCGCGGTTTTAAGGCGGCGATATTGGAGGTGCCCGCCGGTGAAGCCAGTAAATCGCTGGATTCGGCGGCAAGGCTTTATGAAGAAATGACGGATTTCGGCGTGGAACGCCAGACGCCGGTGATCGCCCTGGGTGGCGGCGTGATCGGCGACCTGACGGGTTTTGTGGCGGCTACCTACATGCGCGGCGTGCCTTTTGTGCAGATTCCTACCACGCTGCTGGCGCAGGTGGATAGCAGCATCGGGGGCAAAGTGGCGGTCAATCACGGACAGTTGAAGAACA
>JAQTOJ010000217.1 GCA_028713395.1 Dehalococcoidales bacterium
CATCACCAGCCAACAAGGTCGCGGTTTTGACGTTATATCGCTTTTTATCAATAATTCTTTCAAAGTTTTCTGGGGGTTTCATTCCGTGCTTCCTTTCTCGGTCTTTGCCGATTTGGTAAGTCCGGCTGTGCCGGTTTATTATCGGAGCTGTGCCCCGCTATGCCAAAACTTAAAAACAAAATGCTGCACTCTTGCGTTTTTGCCTCGTTTGCTTAGGACGCGACGTTACCGCAAAAGTGCAACACTTTATGGGCAAAATAAAAAACGTCAACGTCCTAAGCAATTTAAGTATAGTGTTTTCCCGGAATAAGTCAATAGGTTTCCCCGCGCGCGCGGGTTATCTGATTTGTTGATTTATCCTTGTTCAAACACTTTTTCCAGCGGAACGATTTTGATAATATTTCCGCGTTCGTCCGTTTTTACTCGGCCTAATTCCTTGTCAATTGAAAAACTTCGTACCGGCGCGCCGTATTCCGGTTCGCGTCCTTCCAACTGGCAATCGACCTCAATCAAAGTATTTCTAGCGCGTTTGATTCCTTCGACCGCTGCGGCTGCGGCGGCTTCCGCCTCTTCCAGTTTCGGAAACGCGCGGCTTTTCTCTGCGTCTCTTTGCGCCTGTTTTGCCAGGCTGTTCGCCTGCATTCTTCGATCCTGGTCACTTCCCCCAACCATAGACAAAAGGTTAGTAAACACCTCGGCGGCGGCCCGCTGTTTATACATATCGCCGGACGATTGCGCGTCCTGGTAAACCTTTTGCAGGCGGTTCATAACCTCCGGGTCGTTATTCGAGATTCCACCGGGTGAACCGACAATCTGTTTAATCAGCATTTCATTCATTTGCATTTCGCTTGTCAATTTGGCGGCGTCCCACCGTCTAACCTCTTCATGTTTGGCGGCCTCAACCATCTTGAATCTATATTCAACTTCCGTGATAGCAGAGTTCCATTCGCCCACCGCCCCGGCCAATACCGCCGGTTCGATTTCGCTGCGAACCTTTACGATGGAGCGTTCGATCTGACTGCGTTCCCAGGCGGTCATAATGCCTTTATACTGGTTATATTCCTTGAAGCCCTCGTATAATTCTTTCAGCATTTCACGCCAATTTCCTGAATGACTTCTGTTTGTAAACATTTATTAATCTCCTTTATTTCTGATTGAATTCCAAAATAGACTAGCGATTGCCTGACCATGCGCCGGGCTGGTGTGATCTGGTATATCTAACCCTGGTTGACTATCGGATACATACGCCTCTGTTCTTTGACGGGAAGCTATTTCCCTTAAACGGTCGTTTTCATAAACGCCTTCGCTCTCCATTTCCTTTTGACATGCCTGACAAATACCCCGCTGCCGCTTTCTGCAATTGCGCCAGGTCACCCCGTCCGGGTGTGGAGTGACATATATTTTGTCGGGCTGCCGTTCGTATGGTGAGTAGATATAAAATGGATTGTCAACTACCGTAATTTCATTAACGGAATATTTGCCACTGATAACGGCTGAATTTGCCATACTCAACGCTACAAGCGGGTCAATCTTCCGGCTGGCCTTTTCCTTCGCAAGTCGTATTCCCCGCGGCGTCTCTAATACAATCGCGTTTCTTACCGCTTCATCCAGGTCGGCATTTTTATAATGCCTGATTTGCCCGGATATAATCGCATTGAATAGGGCGGTATCCGCTTCCACCCTCTGGGCGGTCTGTGGCATTTCTACGGTTTTTATACCGGCCTTTTCCCACTTTGTAGCAACCGCCGCCAATTGCCAGGGGTCATAAACCACACAAGAGACATTCCCGGAATTGTATAAATTGATTACCTCTTGACCGATGGTTACATCAAGATCAACCGTCGGCTTTCCGGCCCGGATTCCTAATATCTTTTTAGGCTTCCAAACTCTGACCAGCCTAACGTCCCCGTATTCATCACACCCTACAAGAGACGTGTAATCATGGGAAGTTGAGGCATCCGCCCCTAAAAATAACTTCACCTTTTCACCTGGCATAAATGGTCTTACGTCCGCGCTATAACATGCCTGCCACTGTTCTTCTGTCACGAACGCGGATTCTCCACTTGTCCGCTGGTTGTGGTGCATCCTTGTGAATGCGTTCGGCCTTAGACTTTCCGCCTGTTCTGTGTAGTATTCCAGGCGTTCGGCTTCCGTTCCCCGGAAACATCGTTCCTGTGCTTCCTCACCTTCCATGTGGAAGAGTAATAACCCGCCCGCCTTGAATACAGGCCAATCACCCGGTAAACGTTCACCCGCCAGACCGCGGTCAATCAATTTATGCCAGGTTTTTGATTCTCCGGTGAAGCCCTGATAACTATCTGCTATTCTTAAAGCAGGCAGGCCGTAAGTCTTGCCAGGCGGCGGCGTCAACTCTTCCCATGCTCTGATTCCAGCTTCATACAAAATACCCCAGGCTTCGGTGTGAGAGCTTGTTAACTGATTCGATCCAGCGTTCCCGGCCGCGTCCGCTGCTAGTGCGGTCAACTTGCTTCCGGTCAAAGTGAATACCAGCTCTGACTTCCCTATTTTCACATTCTCACTCAGGAAGGGCGAACGCTTCACCATTTCAGCTATCATGTCAAACTGGCGGCTTTGGCTTTGGTCAAGATCATTACCGGCTGTGAAGTGCTGCCCAGGTAGAGCAAGCCAGCGGTAAGCGGTCAGGATGGCATTTGTAAAGGTTTTCCCTGTCTTTTTTACGTTTGAAATGGCAAAGGTAGAGGTATCCGTCCTGTGCTGCCAGTAAGTGCTTAGGGCAGCCCGCTGCCAGTCTGTAAGGGTTATCGGCTGTCCACCTTCACCGATCCAACCATGAGGGCCTTCACACCATGCAACCGGGCCGATTTCCCGTACTCTGTTCACATAATCAGCAATACTATTAGCCATTGTCATTGCCTTTCATAGCGTTCAACACTTCAATTACCCCGGCGCTGGATTTCGCCGCGTCTTTGTCGTTTTGCTGGACCTGCGCAAGGGCGCGTAATGTCACACCCGACAACCAGCCGAACCTTGCAACGTAACGATCCAGCGCCGGAATATCACCTTCCTGCGCGGCTTTTGATACCGCGTCCCAAAAGAGATTACAGACTGTTTGCAACTTTTCTGCATCCGCCTTAATCAGGGCCGCCGGGCCGCTTGTTTCAAGGACATTCTTAACAGATTCGAGTTCATTCGCAGCCAGTCCGATAAGGGGTTTCTGTGCTTGAATTCGCTTGATTGCTCCCTCTCCGCCGTGCTTTACCGCGTTCTGATTATTTTTTTCACCCATGCGTTTTATCCTGTCCTATGAGAATAAATCAGGGGGTTAGCCTGTTTTTTGACCGATTCTAAGGTATTCCAGCCCTTCAAAAGGGAAAGGGGAGGGTATTTTCTTTTGTCATCCGCTTCATTTTTCATGTGTCTACCATCCTGTTTTGTAACCTGTGACCTGTGCTGTGTATAGGAATACACACAGCACACACAGGTTTTAATCAGTCATCCTGTGCATTCAACAGGTTTT
>JAQTOJ010000218.1 GCA_028713395.1 Dehalococcoidales bacterium
CCTGTAGAGGGGGTTATCGCCCGGCGGGGCGGGTTTCCGCATCAGCTTCATGCCGGCTTCCTGGGGCGTTCTGCCCGCTTTAATCCGGTTGCAGGCCACGCAGGCGCTGACCACGTTCTCCCAGGTATGCGGCCCCTTGCGCGAGCGCGGGATGACATGGTCCAGTGTTAACGAATGCGTTTTCTTGCCGCAATACTGGCAGGTATGACCGTCCCGATTGAATATCTCCAGGCGGGTCAATTTACGCTGCACGCGGAAGGGACGTTTCACGATGTACGGCAACCGGATTACCGAGGGAATGGGGTAGGTCTGATTGGCCGTATGAATCACGCCGATACCATCCTCCAGCATTTCGGCTTTACTCTGGAAGATCAAAGTAAGCGCCCGTTTTGCCTGGCAGATATTCAGCGGTTCGTAATTCTGATTGAGCACGAGACAAAGGTGATCGATCATGTTTCCCTTTCGCTAGCCACTATTATATGCCAGACAAAAAGAGAATTCAAAAACGGGGAGATTGAAGGTTATACCGTTCACCGTCTTTGCGAGGACGCATAAGGACGAAGCAATCTGAGAGCTATCTTTTTAGAACCCCGGCGGTAGTTACTCGACACTTTGGCGCGGAATTGCAGAATTACCTTCGGTTTACATATCAAACAACCCCCTGAGATTGCCACGTCAGATATGGGGAGAAGGACTTCCTCGCAAAGACGAATGGCTGTTTCTGATGCCTTTGAATGCCAACAGCTGATTTTGCTTTTATACCGGCAATAACTATCGTTATTATCTAAACAACTTCAGGTAATCCTCAAAAACAAAAACCCGATTCCTTTGATATCCGGTAGTCTCGTTAACAATCCCTGCGTTTAGAAAAGCTTGTACCAAATCGTTGGCTGCCTTGGGTGAAAGACCGGTAATTGACTGTATTTCCTTAACGGTTACTACAGGCTGAGAAAACAACGCGGTTAGTAAAACAGACCCTTGTTTGGCTCGTTTCCCCAGTAATAACACTTTGTCCTTTTCGATTTTCGTTTTCAAGTCAGTGATTTGGTGCAATGTAGAAACGCCGTTTTCTGCGGTTTGGATCACCCCTGTCAGAAAGAATTTTAACCATTGCCCCATATCATTTTTGATCCTTACTTTTTCCAGATTGTCGTAATACAATGTTTTGTTTTTCTCAAAGTAGTCCGAAAGATAGAGCAAAGGTTTTTCCAGAACACCGGCGCTCACCAGGTACAAGGTAATCAGCAAACGTCCTATTCTGCCGTTGCCATCAAGAAACGGATGGATAGTTTCAAACTGGTAATGAGCAATGGCAATACGAACCAGATGCGGTATTCTTAAATCTGTATTGTTCAGAAATATCTCCAGGTCGGCTAATAGTTCTGTTAATTCTGTGTACGACGGCGGCACAAACACAGCATCTGCAGGACTAACACCACCAATCCAGTTCTGTGACTTCCGGAATTCTCCGGGAGTTTTGTGTTCACCCCGTCCGCTTGCGAGCAAAATTTTATGAGTATTTCTTATTAGTCGATTTGATAGGGGTAGAGTTTTTAATTCTTCTATGGCAGTATTCATTGCCTGCACATAATTATTTACCTCTCGCCAATCATCCCGCTTTTCCGGATTTACATCTTTTTCCCGGTTAAAAGCCTCATCAATATTCGTGCGTGTTCCTTCAATCCGGCTTGATGTAACAGCTTCTTTTAACACGTGCATCTTGATGAACATATTCAGGTCTGGCACAAACCTTGAAAAAGAATTTAATTCTCCAAGCCGTAGTGAGGCCGTTTCCAGTAATTCATTCAGCCCGTCATCCGTCCAGACAAAGGTATGATTTATTTTTTCCGGGAAGAAATACCGGTACCCGGCGGTTTTTCGCCACACCCCTGATCGATAATCAGTTATGTTCATTTTTTCCTTTTCCCTAAAATATGTATGTATTTTACTTATATTATAATAAGTAAAATATACATTTTCTTATTTTACTTTGTCAATTGCACCAACCGGCTCTAATGAATACTTTCTTTGTCCCCTTCCTTCCCCGCCCAAATCTCTATGCTATAATTACCTTGTTTTATTGCTTTTTACTCTCAGGAGTTTAAATGTTTACCCACCTCCACGTTCATAGTGAATTCAGCCTGCTGGACGGCATGTGCCGCATTAAAGAAGTGGTCGCCCGCGCCAAGGCGATGGGCATGGACAGCCTGGCATTAACCGACCACGGCGTGATGTACGGGACGATCGCCTTCTATCAAGCCTGTAAAGACGCCGGCATCCGGCCCATCGTCGGGTGTGAAATCTACATTTCACAAAGTCAGAACGCTACCCGCAATCCCGGTGAAAAGAGCAACTTCCATCTGGTGCTGCTGGCCAAGAACCAGACCGGCTACCACAACCTGCTGCAAATCGTCAGCCGGGCGCACCTGGAGGGTTTCTATTACAAACCGCGCATCGATAAGGAATTCCTGGCCAGCCACGCCGAGGGATTGGTGGCGCTTTCCGCCTGTCTGGCGGGGGAAGTGCCGCAGCACATTCTGACCGGGCGGCTTGAGGAAGCCCGTAAAGCCGCCGCCTGGTATAAAGAGACCTTCAGCGATTTCTACTTTGAAATCCAGCGTCACCCCATGCCGGAACTGGAAAAGGTGAACCGCGAACTCATCATCATCGGCAAAGAACTGGGCATCCCGCTGGTCGCCACCAACGATACCCATTACCTCGACCGTGAAGACGCCAAGATTCACGAATTGTTGATCTGCGTGGGCACGAATACCACCATCAACGATGAAAAACGCATGAAAATGGCAGGGGATTTTTTCTATTTCAAATCACCGCAGGAAATGGCGGATATGTACCGCGACCTGCCGGAAGCCATTGAAAATACCCAGCGCATCGCCCAGATGTGCGATCTGAAGCTGGAATTCGGGCGTCTGCACCTGCCGGAAATCGAGATCCCGCCCGGCAAGACCCCGGACGAATACCTGCGGGAACTCTGTTACGAAGGTTTGCCCCGCTTTTATCCCAACCCCTCGGAGGAAATCAAGCAGCGCCTGGAATACGAGCTGGACGTCATCAAGCAGACGCAATTCGCCAACTACATACTGGTCGTCTGGGATATCGTCAGCTTTACGCGTAAAGCTAATATTCATTACGGCGTCAGGGGTTCGGCGGCTTCCAGCATCATTCTGCATTGCCTCGGCATCACGGAAATCGACCCCATCCAGCACAAACTGGTGTTCGAGCGCTTCCTCAACTTCGAACGCAAGGAAATGCCGGATGTCGACCTGGATTTCCAGGACGACCGCCGCGAGGAAGTGATCGCCTATGTTTCCAAAAAATTCGGGCAGGACCATGTGGCGCAAATCATTACCTTCGGGACGCTGGGCGCGAAAGCCGCCATCCGGGACATCGGGCGGGCTTTAGGCATGACCTATGCGGATGTCGACCGGGTCGCCCGGCTGATTCCGCTGGGCCCGAACGTTTCTATCGATAAATCCT
>JAQTOJ010000219.1 GCA_028713395.1 Dehalococcoidales bacterium
TCTGCCACTGTGTAGTATTTCAAGTTAATATCCTTAAAACCGGTCTGCTCCAGTTGCTTGCCTAACTGAGTATCGTTCATAGAATAAGCCGCGACCTTGAATTTACGGTCGGTTTCTTTGGTCACGGGGTCAAATTTTTCCCGCAGCACTTTTTCTTCCGGCGAGGGGTTGTCCCACGGTTCAGAGCTGTTGAGGTTGCTGCGGACGTCAAGTGATGTAAAAATACCGCCTGGTTTCAGTACCCTGTATTGTTCCCGGATAAATTTTTCCGTTGGCACATGCTCAATCACGGTGTGAGAAGTCGTCGCGTCAAAACTGACATCCGGGAATTGCAAAGCAGTAGCATCGCCGCAGACAAAATCACAATTCAGGTGGTTTTCGGCCGCTTTTTTGACCGCAAAGCGGATAAAGGCGGCGTCCTGGTCGAGTCCGGTGATATGAGACTTCGGCAGCCATCTTTGCAACGCCTGGCAGAAAGCGCCGGGGCCGCAGCCCACTTCCAGAATGGTCATGCCGTCCCGGAAACCCAGCAAGTCTAAAAACTGCTGTTTGCGTGAATCGCGGAAACGCAAAGTACGTGTTTGATACAGGATTTCCGGGGTTTGAATGTAGCTAGACCAGTTGGTGTTCGGTGTTTCTGAAGACAAATTTCCACCTCATACAAAGCTATATTACCGTTAAATCCGTGGGTAGCAACGAGAAATATTATCAGGGGATATTGTTATGACGCTTTATTCGACACGTTTGGCTTGAAGGATAGCGCCGGATTGACTAACGGATAGTCCGGTGGCGCGTCCATCCTCCCCGACCACAAAGGTGATCCGGGCTGCCAAGGCCGCCAGATAAAAAACGCGGTCGCTCTCCGGCGAGAGTTGAGACCGGGGTTGTGTCGCGGGCTGGGCGAAGAGATAATCTCCTTCACGGATCATAGTGACGATCAACCCCGTTTGTAACTGGTATTTACCAACATAACCCTCTAAAAGGCCGGAATCAACTTTCACCTCGACGTGTTCCAGCGGAGGTTGAGCCAGAGGGATACCGGTATTGAGGAGGTGGAACCCAATATCATCCGGCGGACAGGCGGCATTTGATAAAACTACCGCCCCAACCCCATCCCCAATACGGTAGCCGAGCCATGTCATATAGCCGGCGGTGCCGCCGTTGTGCCAGATTATCTGGTTGCCTTCTTTTGAAGAAATCCCCCAGCCAAGCCCCATTTCCCCGCCGCCTACCGGGCGACGTACCTTCAGTTGTTCAACTATTGCGGGTGACAAAGAAGTTTCTGTAATACCTGTAACCGCGGCAAGGAATATCAGCAGGTCGTTAACTGTAGAGCGCAACGCGCCCGCGCCCGCCAGCGTCGGTAAATCCCAGTTTGCGACTGGATTCAAAGCAGCATCATGACCCACTGCCAACCGCGCTTTCATGTCAGGCGTCAAGGTGATCCGGGTAGCTTTCATGCCGAGCGGTTGGCAGATACGGGAGCGCACCAGTGTCTCATAATCCGTATCCGCCCTTCTCGCCAGTACATGACCGAGCAACCCGACCGCCAGATTCGAATACTCGAACTGAGCGCCGATATCCCGCGTGAGCTGATAATTCGAAAGAAATTGATAAAGCTGCTCCACGGTGTAATCCGCATAAGGGTTAAGAGGATTTTGGGGACTCATATTGTCCGGCATTCGTGGCAGACCGGAGGTATGCGTCGCCAGGTCAATCAGGGTAATGACACGCCAGTTTCTTTCCGGCATTCTGACAGTAGCCGGTAGATACTTGGCAACCGGATCGTCCAGCGCAATTTCCCCCCGCTGCACCATATCCGCCAGCAGCAATGAGGTGAACACCTTGGTGATGGAACCGATTTCATAGACCGTATCGCCGTTAACAGGACGCGAATCGCCGGCGCCGAAACATCCATGAGCGATGACGCGACGTTCTTTATTATTGACGACCCCGACGACCATGCCAACGCTTTGATGTCTTTTATCTACCCGTTCGGAAATGATGCGGCGGATTTCGTCATCACCGGGTACCGTAGTGAGAGGTTTCCCCGGATTCGCAGCGGTTGGTTCGTTCATAATGGTCGCATTGTACTACTTAACAATAATGCAGTCAAGCATAATCATATCAGGGAGGCAAACATCGTTGGCGCCGAATCATCACCACTAAGTCTTAATATAAAAGGTAGAGTTTGATTGCACCATCGATACAAGGCAAATTATTGAGGTTCGGCCGTAATCAGGTAATGGTACATCCCTGTATTGTTCACGGAGGCAATTTTAAAGCCCTGAGAGGTGATGAGTTGTCCGGCTTTTGCTTCACTGAACCGGATATGTTCCGGCGGACCGAAAGGGGTTGGCTCTTTTTTCCAATCTAGATTTACCAGTGTGCCGCCAGGTTTGAGCATACGGTGCGCGTTTGAGAGTACTTTGAGCGGGTCTCTGAAATCGTGCAATACGATCCCGAAAAACACCATATCGGCGCAAGCTTCGCACAAAACCGAATTCTCGGCTTCAGCCGTTAGTGAGGTAATATTACCCAGTCCGGTAGCCCGGGATTTCTGAACTAAAACGGCGATATTCTCCTGACTGATATCCAGCGCGTAAACTTTGCCTTCGTTTCCCACAATTTTGGCTGCCGGTAATGTGAAAAAACCCTGCCCGCAGCCGATATCTACAAAAGTCATGCCGCTCTGCAAACCGGCTCCGGTCAATATTTCGTCCGGATTTTGCCAGCGGCGGCGTTCTTCCTCCGGTAAACCTAAAAAACCCTTATGCATCTGGCGTGCCCTCAAATATAACGGAGAACGGGTATGATTTTATTTTTTAGTTTTTCCCTGCAAATAATCGATCATCGGTTGTGTCACCAACGGCACGACGTCGCCAATCATATGCGGCATAAGGTTATCCATGACCAGCGGCATAATTTCCGGCATCTGTTCGGCCATATATTCCGGCATCGGAATACGGTCGGCCACGCGTGCCAGCATGGTCGGCATCACTTTGGGCATCATCATCGGCAGCAGTCTGGGGAACAGAATCGGGAACATGGGTTTCATCAAATTCAAAGCTCCGGGTATTTTCCCCATGCCGCGCATCATTGTGCCCATGCCGAACGGCATGGCATCTATCATCTCCGGCCACATCGTGCCCATCAAGTCGGCGAATCCCTGCGGTGTCATCAAAGCGATCATGGCTTCGAAGACAGCCCATTGCCGCTGCACTTCCGGGTCAGGATCAGGAAACTCATACCCTAAATGTGAAGCCGCAAAACGCGCCAAATCAATTGTTTCGACCGGTGAGTTCTTTTTATCGGCCGTCACTCTGAATTGAAATTCACAGCAAGGGCACAAAGCGAGCATTTTATTAGCGCCGGCCTTTGTGGCTTCATCCAGCCTGGATGCCCCGATACCCGCGGCTATCGGCGGGTTTTGAATTAAGGTTAACACGCTACCACAGCAGTGGGCGTTTTCGCGGTTATGTTCCAT
>JAQTOJ010000220.1 GCA_028713395.1 Dehalococcoidales bacterium
GCTTACTCCTTCTTTACCCACGAGAACCGGGTTATGGTGCGTGATCTGGAGAAACTGCTCAAAGACAAATTGCAGCAGCAGACGGAAGAAGGATTTGGACCCACCTCCAGACCTGTCGTGCCCGCCGCTCCGGCCGCGCCCGCCAAGGGGGAACGGAAAGGTTTTTTCCGCAAACCACGCTTCATGCGGCGGTCTCCGGCTCCCAGCCGTAAATAGAACAAATTTAGCTGAACGTAGGGGCAGGTTAACTACTGAAACCTGCCCCTAATTATTTAGCGCCTGTTCTTGTCATGCGGAAGGCGGCGAAGATCTATTCTTTCTTTTACGTCATTCCAGATTACGATCTGGAATCCAGCATTAATTCGGGATACTCTTAACTCTAGTCTCAATTTCTTCCGGTGTATTGCAGATAAACTCGGCTCCAGCTCCGGTCAATTCTTCCCGGCTGCCGTAGCCGTAAGTTACCCCGATAGTGCGGAGTCCATTCTTCCTCCCGGCCAATATGTCTTCTTTCCTATCGCCGATCATGAAACTCCGGCTAGAGGATAGCCGCAAACTGGAAATCACGTGACCCAGCAGGTCGGATTTATTATCCAGCCGCCCGTCCAGTTCCGGCCCGAACACGGCGGTAAACATTGCCGTTAAATCAAAATGATCGATAATCTTTTCCACGTAAACCCTCGGTTTGGAACTGACTACATAAAGAGAATGCCCATCATCTACCAAACCTGCGAGCATGGCGGGAATAGCCGGATAGAGCTTGTTTTCGTAAAGCCCGGTGGCACCGAACCGGTCGCGGTACAGGCTCATCGCTTGTTCGATTCGGTTCTTGTCCTGAGTGTGCAACAGTTCTGCAAATGTCCCACGCAAAGGCGGTCCGATGTATTTGGAAAGGCTGGTTTCATCGTCTACAGTGTGCCCCAGATTTTTCAGAGCGTGGGTGATACATTTAGTGATGCCTTCCCGGGGGTCGGTCAGCGTCCCGTCGAGGTCGAAACACAGGTTCAATTTTAAAGTCACCCTCATCCTTTTTGTTAACCAGTATATCAGGTTTCGGCTTACCTTCCGTAGGCTCGATTTCATCACATTTTATACCATAAACATCAACCCAGATGAGCAAGAGTGAATCAGGACTTGATCAGGGTTGAGGATGTCAGAATAGTTGCGGGCAACGTTGGCTGTTATCCTTTATGCCTGCAATTTGCTATCCCTGACAGGGTGTGTTAGTATAATAGTAATTAGTGCAGTGTAGGTTGCCGCAGACACCAATAAATCGTCTGATTTCAAGTGCCCGGATGACCGAGACTCTAACTAAAATATTTAAAGAGGAGGTCATCTCATGGCTTTTCAAGACAAATCCCTAACTTGTGCCGATTGTGGAGCCAGCTTCACTTTCAGCGCCGACGAGCAGGAATTATTCCAGACTCGTGGATACGTGAATGAACCCAAACGTTGCCCGTCTTGCCGTCAGGCAAAACGTGCAGAACGTGGTGGAACCACTTCGAGCTTCAGCGCCCGTCGTGCTACCATGTACCCTGTGACCTGTTCCCAGTGTGGCAAACAGACGGAAGTCCCGTTTGAACCCCGTGGCGACAGACCGGTTTATTGCAGCGATTGTTACCGCAAAGTAAAATCCCGCTAAACCGTCACAGCGAAAATGCTACAAAAGAGGGTCTGGAGAAATCCAGACCCTCTTTATATTTGTCTTACTGATTACTCATGAACATTGTGGCAGAAACAATGTTTTAATTCGGTCTCAAAGTCCCGGCGAATACCTGCCAGGCCAAAGCCGATTTCGCCACCAGGCTCAAAATAATGTAAGCCCGTTCGCCGTAAAGGTAGTCTTTCCACTTACCCACTTTCTTGTACTGTAGCACCATGTTGATCGCGAAACTGAAGAAGAAAATGAACAGTGTCGGCAGGATAAAGTAAACAAAAGTAGGCACCTTACCCTGGCCGTTGGATAAAGACCCGAAGAAATAGATACCGATCGCCAGCCACGGCACAAAACCGGCAATACTGCCCACGGTATAAGACGTCCAATCGGTTTTCGGGGTGGTCTGGTTGTGTACTTCCATCACCAGTCCGCAAAGGTTCATCACCGCCGTCAGGGCAAAAGCCATTAACAGGCTGGCGATATCGTACATACCGCAGAGCATACCGATGAGCACGATCATGACCGAGGCGCTGAAGGAATACTCGAACCAGCGGGCATAATTGATGCCCTTTTTCAGGTTGCGCACGTACCAGGGGAAAATCATCGGTGAAGCGATGAGGAAATGCGCGATGGAGGACAGTAACAGGAATATTGCCACAAAGATCCCGAAAGGCAGGTTATAGATCGTTTCGGTCAGGGGTTTCAGGGCGCCGGTGGCAGTATTGTAGTTGAGAAATGAGGTGGTAACCGGCAGAGTGAAGGAGTTGGATAGGATAAAGATGATGACCGCCTGTGCCAGGTGCAGGCAACCCATGATGAGATTAAAGGCGCGGAGTTTATTGAACTGTTTTTCGCCATCCATACAGTGTCTTCCCTCCTGCTGACTCTTCAAGAATCAGTTAGAGGCATTATCAGCTACTTAAGAGTGGTTGTCAACCACCTTTATTTGTTACACTTCCATCCCCGTGAAAACGGGGATCCAGCATTTTTTCTCACCTCTTGTCCGCGTTGGTGACTGATCGGGCGAGAGTGAAATCTATCTCAGACTCTTCACCGCTTGCTCAATCCTGCCCAGCGCTTCCGACAGCATCGGTCTCGGACAGGCGATGTTCATCCGTTGGAAACCCTCGCCACCGGCGCCGAAGACAAAACCATCGTCAAACCCCACCTTCGCCCGCTCGCGGAAAAACGTACGCATCGCCTGATTATCCAGCTTTAATGCCCGGCAGTCCAGCCAGACCAGATAGGTGCCCTGTGGCTTGACCACTTTTATTTCCGGGATATTATCCGCGAAATACTTCGTGGTGAAATCCAGGTTCGCCTGTAAATATTCGAGCACCTGGTCCAGCCATTCATCGCCGTGACGGTAAGCCGCCTCCAACGCCACATAGCCGAAGACGTTCGGTCGGGGCAGTATGCCGCCCATGGTGGCTGTGAAATCGCGGCGTAATTTCTTGTTGGGAATGATGATCGAAGAAGCCTCCAGACCGGCCAGGTTGAAGGTCTTGCTGGGCGCCATGCAGATGACCGAATTCTGGGCGAATTCCTCGGATATTGATGCGAAAGGCGTGTGGTTTTCACCTTTGTAAAGGATTTCGCAGTGGATTTCGTCGGCGATCACGATCCCGCCTTCCTTGATAATCGTCTCTCCCATTCGGGTGAGTTCGCCTTTACTCCACACCCGCCCGATGGGGTTGTGCGGATTGCACAAAATCATGCCTTTGATGCGGCTGGAGGCCGGCGTCATCTCGGCTTTGGGAGGATATAAATACTCCAAACCCTGATGATCCACGACGTGTTTG
>JAQTOJ010000221.1 GCA_028713395.1 Dehalococcoidales bacterium
CTGCTGGGCTGCTGCGATGTGATCATCGCCAAGGAAGGCTCCAGCATCGGCATGGGCGGACCAGCCATGATCGAAGGCGGCGGGCTGGGCGTGTTTTCACCGGAAGAAGTAGGCCCGATGAACGTTCAAGTGCCCAACGGCGTGGTTGATATCCTGGTCAAAGACGAAGCGGAAGGCGTGCGTCTTGCCAAACAATATGTCTCGTATTTCCAGGGACGGATCGATAAGTGGGAGTGCGCGGATCAGAGGTTGCTGCGCAGCATCATTCCTGAAAACCGTTTACGGATGTATGACGTGCGGCGTGTGCTGGAACTCATGGCGGATACCGGCTCGGTGCTCGAATTAAGGCGGCAATACGGTCTGGGAATTATCACCGCTTTCATCCGCATTGAAGGACGTCCGCTGGGTGTGGTGGCGAACAACCCCGGGCACCTCTCCGGCGCCATCGATAGCCCCGGCTCGGATAAAGCCACCCGCTTCATGCAACTCTGCGATGCCTTCGATATTCCGATGCTTTTCCTCAGCGATACCCCTGGCATCATGGTGGGACCGGAAATAGAAAAAACGGCGCTGGTGCGCCATTGCTGCCGCATGTTCGTCACAGGTTCCAATCTCACCGTGCCTGTTTTCGATATCATTCTACGGAAATCTTACGGGCTTGGCGCGCTGGTAATGCAAGCGGGCAGTTCCCACGCCACCAACCTGACCATTTCCTGGCCCACCGGTGAATTCGGCGGTATGGGCTTGGAGGGACAGGTCAAACTGGGGTACCGCAAGGAATTGCTGGCGATCGAAGACCCCGCGGAGCGCAAGAAGACCTACGATAGAATGGTAGCCGGAGCTTATCAACATGGTAAAGCCTTGAGCATGGCCAGTTATTTTGAAATCGATGACGTGATCGATCCAGCAGAATCACGGCATGTGATCGTCCGGGCACTAAAGTCCCAAGCGCCGGTGCCGCCGCGCACCGGTAAAAAACGCCCGAACATCGATACCTGGTAAAGGAATTATCTAACACATCAGCCGATTTGACTATCAGCATTCAAAAAGGTAGGGGATCGAACGATCCCCCACCTTTTTTATAGCGATTTTTAACGGGTGAATTTTTGGGCTTTCACGGCAACATGTTCTTTCTGGAGATCGAGCCGGACCATCAACTCATTGGCAAATTTCTGCGCATCCTGCTTGCGCTCGAACAACATTAACGGCAAACCGTGTTTGTCCTCGGTATGACCTTTATATTCTGCAATATGATTACCGATAAAGGCGATTATTTCATCGTTTCTTTGCGCCCCCAGATCACGGGTGATCGATACCTCGTGGTAAGCGCGGTAGTCCGGTGGGCTACCGTTGTACTGGCGGAATTTGGGTTCGTTATCAGAATGTGTCATTTTAACTCCTCGGTTAAGAATACGAGTGGGCTAAAGACCGGTGCAACAAATACAAGTAACTGTAACGGGGTGACAGCGCCCACTTCATATGGAAAATGCATTTTCTTAACAAACGTGTAATCACAGTAATCTTCTCCTGTGGGTTAGTAATCATATTCTCCAACATGATACCTGATACGGCATTACAAAGGCATAAAATCCGGCGCGAAAATATGATATATTTCTCACGTTTTAGTGAACGTTATCCAAGTAAATTCGTTATAAGCTGAGCCGGAATTGGCATTTTTACCCCATTACGAAACGGGCACATCGCCTTATAATGCGTTTACAGGGCGACATCCGCCCTGTGATAAGGAAGAAAATGATGCGTAAAATGATGCACAGTTTACAAATAAAGCTCGTATTGAGTTTCGTGGCGCTGATTATCGTCATCACCGGAGGGACTTTCCTCTTGACGCTGGGACAAACGAGAACCGCCCTGCTGGAAGCCACCCGGGAAAACCTGACCCAAATCATCGGCATGGTCTCAACACAAATCACGCCGGCGGACATCAACGTCATGTCAGGTTTTAAAGCCGGTGACGAAACCAGCGACTCTTATTTATCAATGCTAAAAAAGCTACGTAACATGCGCGCCCTGAGTCCCAATATCACCAATCTTTATGTGATGAGGCTCGTGGATGAAAAGATCACTTTTGTGGTGGATGATGTAGAAGACGATCCGGCGGCGATCGGGCAGGTATATGAGGAACCCGAAGCAAAACTCTTCGATGCCGTGAACGGTCCCGCGGTCTCCAATAATCTTTACACCGATGAGTGGGGGACATTCCTTTCAGGTTACGCGCCGCTAAAGGATACCGCCGGTAATACAGCATTGATCATCGGAGCGGATATGGAAGCCGCCAAAGTAGCGGAGAGACTGGATTTCATCGGCAACACCATTTATATCATCATGGGTCTGGCAATTCTGCTCGCCGCCGTAATTATCGGGATTTTCTCCGTGACCATTATCCGTGACATCAAAAAATTGAATAAAACCGCCGATGAAATCAGCAAAGGCAATACCAATGTCAGCGTGAACGTGAACCGGAAAGATGAGATCGGCGAACTGGCGGAATCTTTCGGGAGAATGGTCACCAGCTTGAAAATAATGATGGCTGAAGACGAGAAATGAGTGACCTTTCTAATAAAATAACCTCGCTGGCGATCGATTACCTGGGGCCGGCGACAGGCCGGTTTTTACAGCGGCAATCATCTTCTCACATGAACGGGTTGGTTTTTGAAACCATTGAAAGACAGCATTTACCGGAATTTGCCAGATGGGTTCATATTTCCGCCGGTTTGCTTATCGGCAACCAGAAAGGCAAAGAACTGGCGGATAAAATAATGCGTTTGTAATTGTAATCAATGACAATTGTATTCCTCCTCAAACATAGCCGCTTTTATGTTGGCGTAATAGCCTGCCGTTTACAGGTGGACGAGACATTTCTCATTGCACCCGGCGGCGGATACAAGGTATCATAACCATAAGATTCAAGGCAGGTCGTCTTTATGGCAGTAAAACCAAAAACGCTGGTATTTATCGGGGCACACCCGGATGACGAGACCTTCGGCATCGGCGGGACGTTGGCGCTTTACGCCGCGCAAGGCGTCAATGTCTACTATATCTGCGCTACTAAAGGAGAAGTGGGTGAGGTAAGCAACCCCAATCTGATGAAAGGTTATGCTTCAGTGGGCGATTTAAGATGGGCGGAACTAAAATGCGCAGCGAAGGAACTGGGGTTAAAAGGTATCGTCCACCTTGGTTACCGTGATTCCGGTATGGCGGGCACGCCGGATAATAAAAATCCACTTTCGCTGGCCGCCGCCCCGCTGGAAGAGGTGACCGGGAAGTTAGTTAGTGAGTTACGCCGACTGCGTCCTGAAGTAGTGGTCACCTTCGATCCCATCGGCGGTTACGGACACCCCGACCATATTGCAGTGCACAATGCCGCCGTTCGGGCATTTCACGCCGCCAACGACAAGACGCGGTTCCCTAATGCCGGTGCGCCTTACCAGCCGCAAAAA
>JAQTOJ010000222.1 GCA_028713395.1 Dehalococcoidales bacterium
TTCAACATCAGCACGTTGGCAAATACCTGCCATGCCAGCAATGACTTTGCCGTCAGGCTCAGGATGATATACACCTTCTCCCCGAAAAGGTAATCCCGCCAGCGCCCCACCTGTTTATACTGCAGTACCATATTGACGGCAAAACAGTTGAAGAACACAAACAGAGAAACAATGATACCGTAGACAAAGCCGGGCGGAGAGGCGCTGACGCCCGGAGCCGCCACATAAATCGCAATCGCGATCCAGGGAATAATACCGGCGAAGCTGCCCATCCAGAACGGCAGCCAGGAAGGCTTGCCCGGTTTTTCGTATTTTTCCTGTAATCCCCCAAACAATATCATGCTGGCGTTGATGCCGAAGATCGCCAGCAACGCCGCAATATCGCTGATACCGGTGATCTGAGCGATCAGTACGATCATAATCGATGAACTGAAAAAATACTCAATCCAGCGACCGTAGTTTTTATTCTGAAGTAGATTGCGTTTGTACCAGGGGAAAACCCAGGAAGAGGCAATGATAAGTAGCGCCAGGGCGGAAATTGCCATGAAGGTAAAGACACCCCACCCCGTCTGTATATCCCAGATATGGTGGAGCGTGGCAATGGTTCCAGGGGGTCCTTCCATGAATGTGGCAGTCACCGGCAAGGAGAAATTGTTTGTCAGGATAGCCATGACTACTGCCTGGGCAGCCAGGATCAAACCGACAACGATGTTCCAGATCCTGAGGTTGTTTAGTTTCCGTTCCCTTAGCTGATCGATCGACATTGGCGCCTCCTCTATGTTTATTCAACCTCTCAGGGTAGGTCTTGGTGCAAATTATACTACAAATTTTCAGGCTTTTAACCAGGTATTTTTCAATGCAAGAAGACAATTTTCAGGTGTCAGGATCCAACCCATCCCTGAGATAGTTCGCTCAATGAACGTGTAGGTGGGTGCAAACCACCAAACGTGAGAGACAGGCAACCTGATTGGTGGCACAGGCGTCCCGCCTGTGCGTTTGAAGCGAAATATCCACGATCTGCTTCCAAAAACACATCCCCCTATTCTTCTACGCCCCGACATTGTCGGGACTCCTCAAGGATGAAAAACCACAATCCTGACATGTGGAGCGTAGCGAAACATTTCAGAGAGGAGGGGGGAGCTCTTATCAAGCCAGTGTCCAGTTTCCGGTTGTCAGTAATTCACTAGTACTCTCAGGCAACCGGATCGTACTAAATAACCGTTTCCGGAAGCCGGTTCAGCGGTTATAATTAGTATTGGTAAAAATTGAAGGGACTCAATAAATGAAAAAGGTGATAATTGTCTTGACCTGTATTTTGTTATTTACAGGTCTGTTTCTGTTATCCGGCTGTGCCGGTAAAACACGCATCGGGGATATCATTTCCGACCCCATGAAATACGAGAACACAACGGTACACATCAAGGGCACCGTGGGGGATACCCTCTGGTTTGCCTTACTTTCCCGGGGCGGATACCAGCTTGGGGATGGCACCGGCACGATCTGGGTAGTAACCAGCCAACCACCTCCTCAAAAAGGTCTGGAAATATCCACCTCGGGAACTGTCTCAACCGCTTTCAAACTGGGAGACAAGACACTGGGCACGGTTGTTACCGAAACCCGGCGCGATTAGTTTTCCTATCTACCCTTCCAGTTGGGTTTTCTTTTTTCGGCGAAAGCCTTGAAGCCTTCCTTCACGTCTTCCGTGCCGCCGAGATAATAGCTTTCCTGCCAGCTGGACAGCGCTGTGACAGAGGGTATGGCGCTGGAGAGACGGGCGCTGCGGCAGGATTCGACAACAATCCTCACCGATAACGGAGCTAAACCGCAAATGTGCTGTGCCATTTTCATGGCGGCATTCATCAATTCCGCATCCGGCACGACCCGGTTCACCAACCCGATCTCATAACAGCGTTTGGCAGTCATTTTGGCAGCCAGGGAAATCTCTACTCCGATATGGAAAGGGAGCATCTGTGTCGCCACCGCCTGTCCGCCCCCCTGGTAACCGAAAACCGGTTCATTCTGCCAGAACAGGGCACTCTCCGCGGCGATAACCATGTCGCAGTTGTTTGCCACGAACCACCCCCACCCCACCGCGTAGCCGTTAACGGCGGCAATGATCGGCTTGGGGATCCGGTTCATGTGTGTCCAGGCGCCGGTGCGGGATATCTTAGTCCGTTCACGGGCAATACTTCTTTTTTCCTCGTCGCTCATCATCACCTGGTCTTTAGTGTCCCAGCCGGCATTAAAACTATTACCTACCCCTGTAAGGATCGCAACCTTGGCATCATCGTCTTCTTCAAACTGCCCGAACGCCCCGTTGAGGCCCCTTTGCATCAAGAAGCTCATCGAGTTGCGGCGTGATGGGTTGTTCATCGTAATGACCGTGATCTCCCCTTTTCTCTCGTATTCCACACAATCGAATTTGGTGACAGCCATGTTTCAAATCTCCTCTCAATGTTTTTTTCAGGCGATGATTTTTTCGATTTTCAATTCACTGATCTGTTCCCAACTGTATCCCAGATTCAACAAGACCTCTTCGGTGTGCTGCCCGAACTCAGGTCCGGGTTGCCGGATACCGGCGGGTGTTTTGTTCATTCTGATTGGGTTGGCAATCTCTTCCATCGGTCCGAAAACGGGGTGTTCAAAAGTAGTGAAGATACCGCTCGCCCGTACTTGCGCATCGCGCGAAACCTCAACCGGATTCATGACAGGTGCCCAGTTTAAACGAGCAGCATTAAAGATATCCGTCCATCCTGCCAGAGTCCTGGTCTTAATTACCGCTTCGATTATTTCGCGCAGAGCGTCCTGGTTCTCTGTCCTGGCTTCAAGCGTGGCAAAGCGGGGATCCTTTTCCATTTCCGGCCGCCCGATGGCTTTACAGAACCTTTCCCAGTAAGTCTCCACCGGTACCAGGCTTAATTGAACAAACCGGTTATCGCCGGTTTCGTAACCGATGAATAAAGGCGATACTTCGGTACGTTTTTTCCGGCTGATCAATCCTTCTTTCCCAAAGGTTTCTTCATGAGGTCCTAACGCCATGGCGACATTGCTCATAGCGTAAATCCCGTTATGCAAAAGGGAGTTTTCCACTAACTGTCCTTTGCCGGTCCGTTCGCGGGCAAATAGCGCCAGCACAATTCCACAAGCAAGGAACATGGCGGACATTTTGTCCCCGGCTGCCAGAGTCCGGTAGCCTGGGGAAGGTGGATAACCTTCATCCGGTTGCTGCATGTAAAGCAACCCGGTACGCGCCCAAAAGGCAACGGTGTCGTGGGCGGGTTTGTCTTTATCTGGCCCCTCCGAGCCGAATCCGGTAAGGTTGGCATAGACCAATCGTTTGTTCAAACGGTTGAGTGTCCGGTAATCGATTTTATACTTAATAACCTCAAAAGGTCGCATGTTGGTGATAAACACGTCCGATTGTTTTACCAGTTGACATAAAATCTCAC
>JAQTOJ010000223.1 GCA_028713395.1 Dehalococcoidales bacterium
ACGGTGTGGAGATTCCCCGCGTTTTTGAAATGTACAACGAGGGCGTCATGTATAACTTCCCGCAAAATTCACGCGGCATTTACAACGGCGGCATCTGGTTCAAGAAAGAACAGCAGGCGGATAAATATCAGGAATGCAACGAATGTCTGGAAAAATCCCCGCAGAAATTGCAAATTCCCGCCCTGCTTAAAGATGCGCACATGTATCTGAAGGTGGAAGCCTAAAAGCTCCTTCGCCGCAGTAAAAAATTATTGTCGGAAATTGACACGTTGTTGTCTTTATACTAATCTATAGTCAGAAAATCGGAATTTCCAACAATCGGAGATAACATGTCGGAACTAATACAGGTCAGAAAAAAAGCCCAGGTCACTTTACCGCAATCCGTCCGTAAACAACTGGATATCGAGGAAGGCGATTTTCTTGATGTGCAGGTGCAGGAAGGCGCCATTACCCTGCGCGTTAAGAAAATGATCGATAAGGATCAGACCTGGTTCTGGACGAAAAGATGGCAGGATGGTGAAAAAGCCGCTGAAGAAGATATTTCCCGCGGCCGTGTTCAAACGTTCGAAAATGCCGCTGATGCTGTTAAATATTTGCACGCCAAATCCCGCCGGATTGAGAAATAATGCCCATTATCTTATCCGGCCGTTTTGTGCGGCAATATGACCGTCTCCCGTTGACCATGCAGCGAAAAGTAGACAAAGCCCTGCTTTTGTTGGATGCCAATTTCAGCCATCCCGGCCTACGCAGTCACCCGGTGCAGGGCGCTCCGGGGATCTTCGAGGCTTATATCGATCAGAAATACCGTCTGACCTATGAGCGTCATCAGGAAAACCTGATATTACGCAATGTGGATAACCACGATGATTGCCTCAGAGAACCCTAGTTTGTCACGCGTCCACTCCGTTGGAAAGAGGTGAATTCATGAAAAAACAAATCGCCTATTACGAGGAAACCGCCGTTTATCGGGATAAGTTCGATTCCGGACTCCCGGCAATGGCATATTTTTCCAAATTCCGCAAAGAAGTGTACAAAGACGGCGCCCTCAACCTGAAAGTGAAGAGGCTTATCGCGCTCGCCGTGGGATTACAGTCCGGCTGTACCCGTTGCGTGATCGGACAAACGAAAGACGCGGTCAAAGCCGGGGCGACCAAGGAAGAAATTCTGGAAGCCGTCTCGGTTGCCGTGGTCATGGGCGGCACCGCGGTCAGCGCCGAAACCTGGCGGGTCGTGAAAACTCTGGAAGAACTGGGCAAATGGTAATTTAACCCTTGGTTCTGCCCAACTTTAGATTAGCTGGCATCTATATGTTACCATGTAGAAGTTCTAGACCCCGTATGCGCGATTTCATCGCCATCCCATTTGAATCTGGTTGTTCGTCTCCCCTTAAGTTTAAGGGGAGATACAGAGGGATTTGGTAAATCATAAATTCGGGTGAATCGGGACTTGATACGGGGGTGAGGGCTAAAAGGAGTTCTTTGAACAGGTTAATTGGTTTTCAACCACCTGCAAATAATACCTACCCTTTCGCCACCTGCAACCGGCACCAGGCATACAGCGCGTCATAAACATCGAACTGGTAGTCCAGGTTTTCTTCATCGTCCGGGAAACGCACCCCGAAACCCACGGCAATCGCTTCCAACCCGCGGGCAATTGGGTCGGTATCGATATCCGCCGTCACATCCGCGGCATGCACGATTTTCGCTAACCTCAATAACGCCGGGTCTTTCAACTGGTATTTCAGGATGATGGACTCGAACGCACAGCGGTTTTCGTGGTGCCCGAGTTCCACTCCCGGCGCATCGAAAGGAATCGCGCCGGTCTCTTCAATTATTGAGGGGATGCTGCCAGCCGGCACAAAGAGGAATTCGGCTTCATTATCCACAAAACGCTTGATCAACCAGGGACAAGCCACCCTGTCCACATGTACGTGCGAACGCGTTACCCATTTCATTAAACCGCCTCCTGTTTTTTATTTTTCCATGACATAGTCTAACAGAAACTCCGTTTATTTTCCCTTGCCCATTTTTTCTATTTGGTTTAGAATTCCACTTTAGCAGCCCCGGGAAATAAAACCGAAAGAAGCAAACATGTTCAAGAAACTCAAGCTCTCCCCGTTTATCCTCATCTGTATCATGGGCGGGCTGGCGATTTTCAGCTCCACCATGTCTAAAAACCCCGCTTTGCCGTTGTATGCCGGGGTGCTGGGTATCCCTGATGCCACACTCGGTTTTGTGGCCGCCGCTTCGACCATTGTCGGCATCCTGGTGAGTTTCCCGGCCGCCGCCTTGTCCGACTACATCGGACGGCGTCGCTTGCTCTTGATTGCCGCTTTCGTCTTCGCCACCGCCCCGTTTCTCTACCTGCTCGTCAACGGGGTTTTGTCGCTGGTTATGGTGCGTATCTATCACGGTCTGGCCACCGCCATCCTAGGACCCATCGCTATGGCCGCTGTCGCTGATACCTTTGATAAAGGCCGCGGCGAACGCATGGCTTGGTATTCCTCCGCCACTATGGTCGGGCGTTTTCTCGCCCCTTTACTGGGCGGCGCTCTGATTATGAATAACGGCACGGATTTCCATTGGGTTTATTTGGTCGATGGTATTTTAGGCGTACTGGCGCTAACCGCTGCTTTGTTCATCAAATTCCCGGCCGTCAGCCTGAAACCGGCCGGTGAGACGAAAAGAACGAAACGCGATATCGGTAAAGAAATCGTGGCCGTGGTCACGCACCGCGGCATACTCTCCACCAGCCTCGTTGAAGCCGTTCAATATTTTGCTTACGGCGCCATCGAGACCTTTTTACCCCGCTTTTTGAAAGAAAATACCAACTTTACGTCTTTGCAAATTGGGTCATTGTTCACGGCACAGATTATTGTCGCCGCTTTTTCCAAGCCGGTCATGGGTCGCCTTTCGGATAAATACGGCCGTTTGCCGGTGATTATCGGCGGCTTGGTCATGGGCGGGTTAGTGACGCTGGCTTTGGGCTTTACCACCAATTATATCGTGCTCATCGTGCTCATCGCTTTATTCGGCTTGGGATTGGCTACTGTCACGGCTTCAACCTCCGCTCTCGTGGCCGATCTTTCCAAAGCCTCCAATCGCGGCAGCGCTATGGGTCTGCTTTCGACTATCATGGATATCGGGCAATCCGCCGGGCCGATTGTCACGGGCTTGATTGTGGGGGCTTTCGCTTATAAACCGGCCTTCGCCGTGGTGGGGATTTTAATGATCGCCGCCAGTCTGGTTTATGGCATAGTCATGAAAAACCAGATGAAACCGGTGAAAGCTACATAGAACAGTGAAAGTGTGGCTGCCGCGCCCGGAATCGAACCTGGGGTAGAAGATCCAAAGTCTCCCGTGCTACCTCTACACAACGCGGCATTAACCTTGTTTATTATATCATCCAGC
>JAQTOJ010000224.1 GCA_028713395.1 Dehalococcoidales bacterium
GTGCCCATGGGCATTTCTTTACGGGAGATCATTTTCGATATCGGCGGCGGTATTCCCGGTAACAAGAAATTCAAAGCCGTCCAGACCGGCGGACCTTCCGGCGGTTGTATCCCGGAAAGCATGCTCGATCTGCCCGTGGATTTTGATGAATTGACCCGCGTCGGCTCAATGATGGGTTCCGGCGCTATGATCGTCATGGACGAATCCAACTGTATGGTGGATATCGCCAAGTATTTCATCAAATTCCTGCTCAGCGAGTCCTGCGGCAAATGTCTGCCCTGCCGCGAGGGGAACAAGCGCATGTATGAAATCCTCGAACGTATCACCGAGGGCAAAGGAGAGATGTCCGACCTCGACTTGCTGGAAGATATCTGCGCTACCATGAGCGATACCTCCCTCTGTCAGTTGGGCGCTTCCGCCCCCAACCCTGTTTTAAGTTCGCTGAAGTATTTCCGTGATGAGTACGTTGCCCATATCCAGGATCGGACCTGCCCGGCTAAAGTCTGCAAAGCGCTCATTACCTACAATATCAGTGAAAAATGCCCCAACTGCGGCTTGTGCGTCAAAGCCTGCCCGGTAGGCGCCATTACGCCAGTGGCCAAAAAACAGCCCGTGGTACTCGACCAATCGAAGTGTATCAAGTGCGGCAGTTGCCACGATGTCTGTAAATTAAATTGCGTAGTAGTAAAGTGAGGACGGATACGATGGTGAATTTGACCATTGACGGTAAAAAGCTTACAGCAGTTGAAGGGCAAATGGTGCTGGATGTGGCTAAAGCCCACTTCATTTATATTCCTACCTTGTGCGCCCACGAATCGGTCGCGCCCTACGGCGCCTGCCGCCTTTGCATGGTGGAGATCACCAACAAAGCCGGGCGGAGCCGCATGGTCACTTCCTGTCTATATCCGGTGGAAGAAGGCTTGGTCGTCAAGACCAACAGTGAAAAGCTCACCAAACACCGCCAGATGCTTATCAAGTTGCTCATGGCGCGCGTGCCGGACTCAGATGTCATCAAAGAGATGGCGGGAAAATTGGGCGTCACTTCAACTCCCTTCCCGTTGGAAGACCACCACAAATGTATTCTCTGCGCGCTCTGCACCCGCGTCTGCGCCGAGGTCGTCGGGCAATCCGCCATCAGCCTTGTCAACCGCGGCAGCGAACGTGAAATGGCTATTCCGTTCTTTGAAAACAACGATGCCTGTATCGCCTGCGGTTCCTGTTCCTATATCTGCCCCACCGGCGCTATCACCCTGGAAGACAAGGGCGATACCCGCACTATCAACATGCCCAACAACAAGATGACCTTCAAAATGCAGAAATGTCCGGTCTGCGGCAAGTTCTATGCTCCGAAAAAACAGATTGAATTCATGGCGCAGAAATCCGGCCGCCCTCTCTCCTTCTTTGAAACCTGCCCGGAATGCCGTAAATAGTCCTTGTCCTATTATCATACTGGCGAAGCGAATGTATCTATTCGGTGGTGACTCCCCCAATTGTATCCTCTCCCGCAAGGAGAGGATACTTTTTGTTTTGATTACTGGTATTTAGGTTTAACCTTCCATCGTCTTTACAAGAAGTCCCGATACAATCGGGGCGATGCGGCAATCTCTGGACAATGAGTGAGTTCTCTTATCCTCAGTTTTTTCGTAGCTTCTTGACCGTTTGTGTCTCTAACCCTTATGATGGTCTTTGGTAACGGGGCGTAGCGCAGTCTGGTTTAGCGCGCAGCGTTTGGGACGCTGAGGTCGGTGGTTCGAATCCACTCGCCCCGACCATTTCTTACCCCATTAGACAATAATATACACGTAAATAGGGGTTTGTAGTCCAATTTGGGTTTTATTTCTACCAGGTCGCTACCACTGAATTGCACTTCTTCGAATAGCTCCCGTACTAAATTCTCCCATTGATTATCGGAGACCCTCTGGTGTTTTCAAAGGGAAGGTAATCCGTTCAATAATTCGGCTGCCCGATCCAGATTTACCCCCACTACCTTTTTTCCGGGATCAAAGACTGCCGTTGCTGGGTATCTACACATTTTTCTACCGCTTGCAGTAATCGCACATCCGTTGATTCTGCCTTACCAGCTAAACGTTCTGACCATTGTAGCTTTACCAGCTCGGTGAAAATATACTCAATATCGGGGGAAACCAATCGCATGATCACACCTAAAGGCCTTAAGATATCGCCTAGTCTTCCAGGCACCGGTTTATCAAAACCAGGCAGAGTTTCACCCATTTGGCGGGCGCGAAAAGCGATCAATATTATGAAATCGGCTTGAAGAATGGCGCATTGGGCGGTAAATTGATCGGCGCGGGCGGCGGGGGTTTTCTGCTGTTATATTGTCGCAATGGGAATAAATCGAAATTAATCCAGACTATGCAAAAAGCCGGTTTAAGATGGGAACAATTCCATTTCGACCATGATGGTGCGAAACTATTGGTAATACCGTTACACGTAATTAACCGCTCCCAGGATTCTCTAACCGTCTTGATATAATTAAGGGGAAATTATGCCCTGCACCCCTGGTTATTTATATGAAGCGAAGCCAATCTCTACCCAACTAGACACCAAATAAAAGTAAATTATTTAGGGGTCGTAATCTTGCATGTCAAACATAGTCTCAGACGAACCCTAAATCTTCTTTGTGTAAAAGAAGATTAACAACTAAATACTGACTATACACAATTACTTGCCACTTATAGTACAATAGAAGTGCAAATTAGTTTGAGCAAATTCCCTTTTTATGAATCCTGAGTCGCCGCAAAGAGGTGAGATTTCTAGTGTCTGATAAACCGGAAAATTATCCCCCAATTACCGTTTTGGTATGCACTCTTAATGAAGAAAAAAACCTTCAATACGTTCTACCTAAAATCCCCGATTGGGTGGACGAGGTTTTGCTCGTAGACGCCAACTCCACGGATAAAACCGTAGAAATCGCGCGGCAGATGATACCGGGAATCAGGGTACTGATGCAAAAAGACAAGGGGAAGGGTAATGCCATGCGCTACGGTATCCAGCAGGCAAAGGGCGAAATTGTTGTGATGCTTGATGCTGATGGTTCCACAGACCCGGCTGAGATACAGTCTTTTATCTCCCCATTGGTCAATGGCTATGATTTTGCCAAAGGCTCGCGTTTCTTGAAAACCAGACCGGTCATGCCCGAATTAAGACAATTCGGGAACAAGATGTTCGCTATATTAACGAACATTCTCTACGGTACCCGTTATACCGATATGTGCGCCGGACTTAATGCTTTTCATAAGGGCATTATCTCCAAACTGGATCCCGATGGCACTTCATTCCTTGATGAACCGACCTTGAACATTAGGTTGAAAAAAAAGGGGTTCAAAGTCATGGAAGTAACCAAGCATGACTC
>JAQTOJ010000225.1 GCA_028713395.1 Dehalococcoidales bacterium
AGCCGTACCGGAAGGTGCGGCTGGATCACCTCCTTTCTAGGGAGATAAATGAGGTAACACTCAAATACTTCCAGGTCGTTCATCGGGGTAACACCCGGTGACAGCCCTCCTTCCGCTATCCAGAGGTTAAGGTCTCTTTTTACCACCTAGCTTTATCACCACGGGCCTTTAGCTCAGTTGGTTAGAGCACAGTCCTGATAAGACTGGGGTCTGTAGTTCGAATCTACAAAGGCCCACCATGTGCCCCACCCCCACACCTTCCTTCCAAAATCCCGGCAACAAGATACAATTAACATGCACATACATGTAGTCCGGATCATGATCCCTTCCCTGCATATCGTCCGCAGAAAACCGCAACACCTTCCGCAACCAGCCCTTTAACACTTATTCACTAGTCTGGTTATTTGTTCGTAACTTGACTGAAGATGGACTTCCCCAGCACGTCCATCACCCGCCGAACGTGTCATCATTTCTAAAAATCATTTGGTATTCCCTGATATATATTTTTATTGTTGACAATTCCTGCCAAAGCATTATAATGACTATATATAGTAATATAAATATATATATTAACTATGATAACGGGGTGATCATGGATAAACACAACTTCGAACTGTATCAACTGAAAGCCGATATGTGCAAGTCTTTCGCCGATCCCAAGAGATTGATGATTATTGCAGAACTGAGGAGCGGCGAGAAAACGGTCACGGAATTGATGAAGCTTACCCAAATCCCGCAGGCTGTCATTTCACGGCAATTGGGCATTTTGAAGACAAAAGGCATCGTGCAGCCGCGCCGCGCCGGCAACAATATTTATTACAGTATCATCGACCTGCGTGTCTGCGATGCCTGCGATATCGTACACCAGGTGCTGATGAATTCCCTCACGAAGAATCACAAAACCGCGGGCAACCTGTTGAAACAATAGTCCTTTTTTTACGTCAGCCATGAGGAGAGATCTATGAGCAATATCAATGCAACCGAGCGTAAATATCTGTCCGAAAAATATGGGGACAGGGTATCTTTTAGAAAAACGGAGCGTAAACTCTACGGTCACGATGTTGCTTCGCTGCCCGGTCTGGTAAAACCTCTCGTGGGCAACACCACCCCGGATGCTGTCGTACAGCCGCTGAACGAAATGGAATTGACCGAAATCGTCAAATGGGCGGCGGCACACAATATCCCTATGACCCCCCGCGGCAAAGCTACCACCGGGTACGGTGGTGTATTACCGGTGAAGCAAGGCCTGGTGATTGATTTTTATTACATGAAAAATGTGAAAAATATCGATAAAAACAAGCTACTGGCGACTGTGGAACCCGGCATCGTCTTCGAAAAACTGGATGCCCGACTTAAAGAACACAACCTCACCTTATGTTCCTATCCCTCCAGTTATCCGGCCGGAACATTAGGCGGCTGGCTGGCGCAGGGCGGCGCCGGGTTCGGATCCTTTGAAACCGGCTTGTTCCGTGACGTCGTAACCGGCGTACGGCTGGTTACCGCGGACGGGCAAGTAAAAGTGCTGACCGGCAATGATCTGGACATGGTCAGTGAAGCCGGCGGGATTACCGGGTTTATCAGCGAGATCACGCTGAAAGTGCAACCGCTGGAGGCATTGGCAGTGGTGGCTATCGGCAGCCCCGATGGTGATCATTTACAATTGCTGATACAGACCGTCATTGCAAAAAATTTACCCATCTGGTCGTTATCCTTTATCAATCCCCGCATGGCGGAACTCAGGAATATCTCGCCGCTGATGGAACACCTGGGGCACCCCTCTGAAGAACGGGTCATTATCCCCAAAATGTACATTACCACCCTGGCCTTCCGTCAGAAAGACCAGAAGCAGGTAACCGCAGTCCTGAGTGATATTGTGAAAGACAGCGGCTCACAACTATTACCGGATCAGATCGCCCACCACGAATGGGAGAACCGGTACAAAATTATGATTATCAAGCGTCTTGGCCCCAGCTTGGTACCGGCTGAGGTCGTTGTTCCGCTGTCCAGCCTCGGGGCTGTGATATCCGATCTTGAAAAACTGGTTAACCAACCTCTGGTAAAAGAAGGAATCGCCATCCGGCGCGGCGCCGGTGGGCAGCCGGAAGTTGTCATTCTCGGGTTTATTCCCAGCGATCAGCGTAAGTTCAACTATAATTTCGTTTTTGGTCTCTCATTAACGGTCATGAGCATCGCCGAAAAACACGGCGGTCGCGCCTATTCCACCGGGCTGTATTACGCCACCAAAGCCCGGAAAGTCTTCGGAAAAGACAGACTGGCAAAATTGATAGAATTCAAGAAGTCGGTAGACCCCCGGAATCTGATGAACCCCGGAAAAGTTATCGGGAAGGGGTTGATCGGGGTTTTTATGCAAATGGCGGAGAGGTTTGAACCGATTATCCGGCCTTTCGGCAATAATGTTATTACCGAAATCGGTGAACGTAAAATACGTCCCGTCAAGGATATCCCGGCCGATGTGGCCTGGTTTGCGTACGCCTGTTCTCAGTGCGGTTACTGCGTGGATGAATGCGACCAATTCTACGGGCGCGGCTGGGAAAGCCAGAGTCCCCGCGGTAAATGGTACTGGCTCAGGGAATATATGGAAGGCCGGGAAAAATGGGACCAGTTCACCGTGGATTCCATTATTGCTTGCACTACCTGCGAGTTATGTAATAACCGTTGTTCCGCCTCTTTACCGATCGAACAGTCATGGATGAAATTAAGAGGACAATTGATAAACGAAGAAAAGCGTATGACCTTTCCGCCATTCGAAATGATGGCGGCGGCACTGCGTAAAGAAGGCGATATTTGGGCCGGCTACCGGAAGAACCGCGCCGCATGGTTTCCCACGGATTTGATGGAAAAACACGGACCCGGCCATAAATCCAAGGCTGTATATTTCGCCGGCTGCACTGCCAGTTACGTGGAACATGACATCGGGATGGCCAGTGTGAGATTGCTAGACAAGGCCGGGGTGGATTTTACCTTCCTGGGAGAAAAAGAAAGCTGCTGTGGTACGCCTATGTTGGTTTGCGGGAAGTGGGATGTTTTCGAGGAAACCATCCGTAAAAATATACAGGCGGTGAAGGACTGCGGCGCCGATACGGTCATCTCCTCCTGTCCTGCCTGCGATATGATGTGGCGGCACGTATACCCGGATTGGGCGAAAAAACTTGGCATCGATTACGGTATTACCGCGAAGCATTACAGCGAAGTTTTAGCGGAAAAATTGAAGACGGGAGAGTTCAAGTTCCCGGCGAATCGGAACCCGCTGGAAACGGTTACCTGGCACGATTCCTGCCATATGGGGCGGGTCAGCGGGGTTTATGCTGCCCCCCGCCAGTTGATTGAAGCTATTCCCAAC
>JAQTOJ010000226.1 GCA_028713395.1 Dehalococcoidales bacterium
ATAACAGCCCGTATTTAAACGCTTTGGAATTAACCATTTCCGGAAACCGCGTGCAGTGGGAAAATGGCGCCATGCGCGGTTACACTAAAAAATACGCCTGCGTGCAGGGCTCGGATGCCCATTCGCCGGCGGAAGTCGGCCGCCGTCCTACCTATCTGCGTATGGCAGAATTGAACCTCGCTTCCCTAAAAGCAGTTTTCCAGCACTGGCAGGGCAATATCGCTTTCACCCGGGAGGAGTGAACATATGGAATTTACCGATATTTTGTACCGCAAGGAAGGTCATGTCGCCATCATTACGCTGAACAAGCCTGAAAAAATGAATTCTTTCAGCGCCGTCATGCAGAGCGATATCAGCCAGGCTATCTCTGATTCGGAACAGGATAAAGACATCCGTGTCATCATCCTCACCGCCACCGGACGCGCCTTTTGCGCCGGTGCCGATGTGAAAGCCATGGCTTCCCGTTTCGACCAACCCGCGGCGCAAGCCCGTGAAAATTCCCGGTTGCCCATGCGTAATTCGCTCTATTTACAGTTTCAACAATGCCCTAAACCTATCATCTGTGCGGTTAACGGCGTTGCCGCGGGCGGCGGTTTGGATATGGCGCTGGCCTGCGATATCCGTATTGCCTCAGATAAGGCCAGATTCGCTGAGGTTTTTGTCCGCCGCGGCATGATTCCCGCTTCCGGCGGCACTTATTTCCTCCCGCGCATCGTGGGCATTGATCGCGCGTTATTGATGGTCTGGACGGGAGACATGGTGGACGCCACAGAGGCGGAACGCATCGGTCTGGTGACTATGGTCGTGCCTCACGAAGAACTGGAAATGGCAACCATGGATCTGGCGGAAAAACTGGCGAAAGGCCCGCCCCTGGCCATCCAAGCCGCCAAACGTGCTATTTATGAAGGTCTGGAGATGAACCTGGAAGCTACTTTCAAATACCTCACGCCCATCGTCAACAAACTGAATCAGACTGAAGACCACAAAGAAGGCGCCCGGGCATTTGTCGAAAAGCGTGAGCCGGTTTTCAAAGGCGAATGATCGCCGTTGTTTTTACCTGTAACGGACTATTGAATCTGAAAGCTGACCGCTGATTGCCGTTAATCCGGACTTTCATTTCATTACCGGCTCTCTATCCCTGAAGCCCCATTCCACGCACCACATTTTTCCATCATTATGCCAAAAATGACATAGTTTTGTAATGATTTGCAGTTCGATTTTGTGACTTTGGGATGCTCCTTAAATTATGATTCCAATTGAGTCAGAATGCAGCTTTTAAGGAGGACAACTATGGCGCACGACGAAGCAAAGGAAAAGAAGCAGGCCGCGGCGAAATTCGAGGAATTGATGAAGAAATTCGGGGACACGCTGGGGGAAATCCTCGAAGACCCGGAATTGAGAAAACAGGCCAAGCAATTCGGCATGGCCGTGGTGGATGCCGCCGCCAAGGTAGCGGAAACCAAAATGAAGGATGTTGAAGTGAAAAACAAGTTCCGTGACGTGGGGAAGGCCGCGCAAAGCTTCGGGAAGAGCCTGGAAACCCACTTCACCCCGGAAAAAAGCTGAAAAAACCGGGTAGACTGGAACATGCCTTGCAGAAACGAGGAGGACGGCGATATTTCGACAACGCTCGCATTTAAAGCATCTCGGCAGATACCGGCAGATCGCGGTGGTGCTGAACAAGCACCAATTGAAGGATGTGATCAGCGTCCTGAACATGGAACGCTTTTTGCCGTTTGTGCCCAATTTTTCCCCGTGGCGCAAGAGTCCCTATTCCCAACCGGAACGGGCGCGCATGGCTATAGAGGAATTGGGGACAACCTTTATCAAGGTGGGGCAAATTCTCTCCACCAGAACGGATATTTTGCCTTCCGATTTCACCAATGAGCTGTCAAAACTCCAGAACTCGCTAACCCCCATTCCCAGCAGTGAAATCGAAGCCGTCATCAAACAGGAACTGGGGCATCCGGTGAACGAGCTGTTCAAAGAGTTCGACCCCCACCCGCTGGGGGTCGCCTCGATCGGGCAGGCACACGCCGCCACACTGCTGAATGGCGCCGAAGTGGTGGTCAAAGTGCAGAAACCGGGCACGATCCTGCAGGTCAGTGAAGACCTGGAAATTCTCCAACAACTGGCAGACCGGGCAAAACTACGCGCCAGCTATTCCGGGGAATACGATCTTTCCCGCATCGTCCAGGAATTGGCGGAGACACTCAACGATGAAATGGATTATGCCAGGGAGGGGCGCTCCGCCGAACACTTCGCGGATTTCTTTAGGGACGACCCGCAGGTGCACATACCGAAGGTTTACTGGGAATACTCCACCGATCAAGTGATCACCCTGGAGAGGATCAAGGGTATCAACTTGAGGGATGTGCCCGCCTTGGAAAAAGCGGGCATTGACCGTGTCGACCTTGCAAAACGCTGCGTTAACCTCTGGCTGAGAATGCTGTTTGAGGACGAGGTGTTTCATGCCGACCCGCATCCGGGGAACCTTTTCGTGGAACCCAACGGGAATATCGGGCTTGTGGACTTCGGCATGGTGGGCTTTATCGATGACGAGGTGCGTAACAAACTGGCCGGCATCGCCAAATCGATTGTCGACCGCAATGTCGACCTGCTGGTGGAATCGTTGACCGACCTGGGCGCGGTATCGCGGGGCAACACCGGCAACGACCTGCGGACTGATCTCAAGCATTTGATGGGGCACTACCCGCCTACCATGCTGAGAATCCGTCTTTCCACCAATTTGACGGAATTATTTAACGTAGTGCGCCGCAATCATGTGCAGTTACCGGATAATACCTTCCTGCTGCTTAAAACGGTGGCGATGACGCAGAGTCTGGGGTTTGGCATCGATCCTAACCTGGATTTTTTCCAACTGGTGATGCCGCACGTTGAGAAGATCAACAAAGAAAAATATTCCTTTTCCGCCATCATCCGCCGCATTCCTTCAGCTTTGGCGGATATGGGCTTGCTGGGTGTCGGCCTGCCGAAGCGCATTTTCCGCATTTTCCGTTCGGTGGAGCAGGGCGAACTCAACATCCGCACGGATGTCTCCGGACTGGAACGGCATCTGGAACACCTGGAAAGGTTGGTCAACCGGCTGGTGATAGGCATGATCGCGGCGGCGCTCATCTTGGGGTTGGCGATTCTATTCCTGGGCATACACCTGAAAACGGGCATATAAACAGGTTTTCGTTGACAGAATCGCTTGCGTGAAGAGTGGGCTACATGAAGCGTTCGAAGCGTTCTTTTTTGGCTTTGCAGATAGGGCAGACTTCCGGCGGCTCGTCCCGGGCGCATAAATAACCGCAGACTTTACAGCGCCAAACCGGCAACGGTAAATTACCTGGT